>CALMIW010000593.1 GCA_937864275.1 uncultured Dehalococcoidia bacterium | reverse complement strand
CGGAGTGTACAGATCCGCGCGGCAAAGAGCATCGCCGGAGTCAGGCGGCGCGGGTGTTCAATTCGAAAGCGATATCGCCAAGGCTGAGCAGCGCGCCGACCATCTCGCCGGGCTGACCATCCATCGCCCGGGCGGCGTCGCCGAGGAAGGCGCGGACCTGGCGAGGGCCTTCTTCGGCGTAGAAGCTCGCGGGGCGGAGCACGCCGAGGCTGTTGCTACAGACGACGCGGCCGCCGTCGTCGCGGGCGGCCAGGGCGAGGGCGACATGGTCGATGCCGTAGGGACGTCGCATCGCGCCCATGGCATCGCGCACCCAGGCGATGACGTCATCGACGAGCGCATCGGCACTGCCGGCGGCGGAGTCCAGGCGCCAGCAGGCCTCGCGGACACCAACCCCGTCCCGAATGAGCCGTTCCACCTTCCGGTGCGCCGAGGACCTGCCGAAGAGCGCCATCACTGGAGTAATCGGCAGGCGGCGGCGGGACTTGGTGACAACTGGGTGGTGAAAGGAGCCAAGCGGTGGCCGCGGAGGCTGGGGCACAGTACACTGCCGTGCGGTGGATAACGACTTCAATATCGATTTGAGCGAGATCGCATCGACGATTCGCAGCCACGACGTCATCGTCCTGAGATTCGTGACCGTCGGCCAACGATTGCTCCTCGACTTCCGATCCAGCGACATCGACGGGCCGGCGGTCCGGCTGGTGGAACCCGTGAAGAGCGTGCAGGAGCGCTACGCCAGCCTGCGCAAGATCCGGCCGCGCTTCCGCGACCCCGAGAAGATCGTGATGGTCTATTGGCCGCGCTTCACGCGGTCGCTCGGCGAAACGGAGGCCTGGCGCGAAGTGAACGCCCGGCTCGTGGACAGCGGGCACCCTGAATCGGTGCGCGAAGCCGAACAGGCACTCGCGGAACTGGTCGCCGCCGAGAACGCGCACCAGCTTGCGGCGGTGCGCGGCGGCGAAGGCTTCAAGACACTCTGGGACGCCTCGCCGGCGAAACGGTAGTCAGCTGGAACGCTCCGAATTCCGCCGGCTCGTGCGCGAAGCGGTGGCCTCGCTGCCCAAGGAACTCCTCAAGAACGTCCACAACGTCGACATCGTGATCGAGCGGCGGCCGACGGCGCGCGAACGGAAGCAGGCGGGTCTCGGCCCCGGCGGGCTGCTCCTCGGGCTGTATCACGGCATCCCGCTGACGAAACGCGGCGAGTACTACAACCTGGTGGCGCCCGACAAGATCAGCATCTACCAGGAGCACATCGAAGCCGTTTGCCACGACGACGACGAGGTGCGCGAACAGGTCCGGAAGACCGTCCTGCACGAACTCGGTCACTACTTCGGGATCGATGACGACCGGCTGCACGAACTGGGGATGGGATAGCCGGCGCTGGCGGCGAGCCCTCTGCAAAACGCTCGTAAATTCGCATCGTGCCCGGGGTAATCGAGTATTTCCCCCGGATTGACCGTGCCAGCGCTCCCTGCGACGGTGGAACTTCATGGTCAGCGGCGGATACGCAGTCCCGCGCACACGAACGAGGATCCGAAGGGCGCCGAGGCTGGCAACCGGCAGCCAGCGCGCGCTCTATGCCTTCGCCGTCGTCACCCTGTTCCTGGCTGCTTCGTACACCGGCGTGGCGCTCCTTGCCCGCGTAACGCCTGCGCTCTTCCCAGGCCGTTCGCTGAAGAACGTGGGCGTGGTCGCACTAATCGACAACGTCGTGAAGGTGCCGGAAGCCTCGGCGAGCGGCTCGTTCACGGACCCGATCCACGTCCTGGTCCTGGGCATCGACAAGCGGCCGCAGTACGAATTCCAGGACGACCGCAACGGCAGCTACCTGACGGATGTCGTCATGGTCGCTTCGATCGACCCGATCACGAAGAAGACAACGCTGTTGAGCTTTCCGCGCGACATGCTCATCAAGATCACGCGTGACGACAACTCGAGCTTCCAGGGGCGAATCAACCGTTCCTACGGCATCGGCGTAAGCGACGGCGGCGGCCGGTCGGCGGGCATCGACCAGGTGAAGCGCGACCTGAAACAGAACTTCGGGATCGAAATCAACTACTCGGTCGTCATCGACTTCAAGGGTGTGGAGGGACTGGTGGACGCGGTCGGCGGCGTCACGGTCGACATCCCGGAAGAACTGGCCATCTACGACTGGTACTACAGCGACGACGACGAGAACGCGCGCTACGTGAGCTTCCCCGCGGGGATCCAGGAGCTGGACGGCTACCACGCCGTCGCGTTCGGACGGAACCGGGAAGGCGACAGCGACCTGTACCGGATCAAACGGCAGCAGCTGGTGGTGAAGGCGGCGATCGACAAGACCTTCTCGAGCGGCATCATCGGCCGCGACCCGTTCGAACTCTGGGACGCGTACAACTCGTTCGTGAAGACGGACATCCCGCGGGCGGCGATGCCCGGCCTGGCGGACATCGGCAAGCGGACGAACGGCAGCATGGTGACCTACTCGCTCGGGGACCCGGTGGACGGGGTGCCGCCGATGATCCCGTTCACGATGGACGAGGGCGCGGCGGTGTTGAAGTGGAACGCCGAGAACGTCCAGTACTGGCTGGCGCGCGCCTTCCCGGTCACGCGTCACGCCGATGCCGTGGTCGAGTTGCAGAATGCCTATGCCAATACCGAGCAGGGGAACTCGCGGACGGCGGCACTGGGCCGCTACCTCGTCTATTTAAGGGGCCTCGTAACGGTGTACTACGGGGACGACGCCCCGCCTCAGCCGAAAACGAGTGTGGTGCTCCATCGCGAGGCGCAGCGCGCGGCGGCGAGCGACATCGCGGGCTGGCTCGGCCTCTCGCGCGATGGCGTCGTCACCGAGCTGGTCCCGACGGATGACACCTCGACCCCGGACATCACGGTGATCGTCGGGGCGGACTTCGTCATCCCGGGGAGCCAGTAGGGCGCTTAACCGGGTTCTTCCGGACGTGAACTCCGCGATTGACCCTTCGCGGAGGGGCCGCATAGTTGGGATTCGTGGCAACACGCATCGAAGATTCGACGTTGTCCATCCCGATGGGACGAAAACGCGAGCGGGCCCGGCCCACGGCGAAACGCGCTTCACGGCTCCAACGGCTCACTTTCGTGTTCGCCCTGCTGGTGTTCGGGCTGGCCTCAACCTATTCGAGCATCGCACTCCTGGCGCGCGTCACCCCGGCGCTGTTCCCGGGGAAGGACCTGACGTCGCTGGGCATCATCCGCCCGCTGGCCGCGCTTGATGCGCCGCTCGTGCCGATCAAGTCGCCTTCCGAGGCCAGCGTCTTCAACAAGCGCATCAATCTGCTGGTGCTCGGCATTGACCGGCGCCCGGCCTACGGCGACGACGGAAAGCCCCTGCCGATCCCGGACAACGAGAATGCCGGCCACCTGACGGACACGATCATGGTCGCCACGATCGACCCGATCGGAAAGACGAGCGCCGTCCTCAGCTTCCCGCGCGACATGCTCATCGACATCCACACGAAGGACTTCGAATACGAAGACCGGATCAACACCTCGTTCGGGGTGGGCGTGCGCAACGGCAAGACGGTGAGCGCGGGCATTGAGCAACTCAAACTCGACATGAAGGAGAACTTCGGGATCGAGATCGACCACTATGTGGTGCTCGACTTCAAGGGTGTCGAGAAGCTGGTGGACGCGGTCGGCGGAGTCGAAGTGGACATCCCCTACGACCTCTCGGTGGGGAACTGGTTCTACAGCGACGACGACCTGAACGGCATCTGGTTGAGCTTCCCCACGGGAATCAACAAACTCGACGGCTACAACGCGGTGGCCTTCGGGCGGCACCGGGAGTACGACAGCGACTTCAAGCGGGTGAAACGCCAGCAGCTGGTGCTGAAGGCGGCGCTCGCCAGGGTGTTCTCTCTGCAGATGCTGAACGACCCGCTGGGACTCTGGGACGCCTACAGCAGCACCGTTCGGACCGATATCCCGAAGGCGAAAATGCCGGGGTACGCGGCGCTCCTGAAAAACACCAACGGGCAACTGGCGACGTACTCGCTGGGCGACCCGGTGAACGACGTCCCGACGATGACCGGCCACATCACCGCCGGTGGGGCGGCCGTGCAACTCTGGGACCCGGAGAACGTGCAGTACTGGCTGAGCCAGGTGTTCACAAGGTCCCAGTACAGCGCGTCGTCCGTCGAGATCCAGAACGGGTATGGCGAGGACGGGAGCGTGCGGGCGGCGGCGCTGGGGAGATACCTGAAGTACAGCAAGGGGCTCCCGACCGTTTCCTACGGCCCGGACCAGGCGGCGCAACCGCACACGTCGATCACGCTCTACGGCAACGAGAAGGAAACGCTGGCGAAGGACATCGCGAAGTGGATGGGCATCCAGGAATCCGAGATCGTGACGCTGCCGAAGGAGGACACCTCGCTGCCGGACGTAGTGATCGTGATCGGCAAGGACTTCAAGGTCCCCGGCGGCTAGGGCGGGAGAGGGCCTACTCGGCGGCCCTGGGCAGTTCGACCGGCTCATCGAGTGCGGCGCGGGCGAGCATCTCGAGGGCGCGGTCCTCGAGCGGGGGGTTGTGGAGCGCGGCGCGCACATCGCGGTAGTAGCGCTCTATCGGGCGGGCCTTCTGGAGGCTGACGCCGCCGACCACCCGCATCGCCAGGTCGACCGCTTCGATGCAGTTGTTCAGGGTGTCGATCTTCGCCGCGGCGACGCGGTTGAGGACGGGCATGCCCGACTCATCCCGGGCTTCCCAGGCGCGGCAGGCATCATCCATGAGGGCGCGGCTGCGCTGGATGAGCAGCTCCATGCGAGCGATGCGGGAACGGACGCCGGGGTAGTCCTTGATAGTGCGGTTGGAGTTGGGAGTGCGCTCGCGGGCATAGGCGACGGCGTAATCTCTGGCGGCCGAGGCAACGCCGATGGTCACCGCGCAAAGGCCGAGAGCGAACCAGGCCATGCCCACGCCGCCGCGGGCGTCGGCCTGGCCGAGCGCGCGCTCGTTCAACAGGCGTTCGGGGCCGAGGCGCACGCTTTCGAAGACGGCGTCGTGCGAGCCGGTCGCGCGCATGCCCAGGCTGTCCCAGGTCTCCTCGATGCGGAGGCCGGGGTCGGTCCGGAGCACCATGAAGTTGCCGAGGCGGTGAGCCTCTCCTTCCGGCACCGGGATGCGAGCGAGCACGATGAAGTAGTGAAGGACGGGCGCCAGCGTGGTGAAGGTCTTCCGGCCCTCTAGCAGCCAGCCACCATCCCCGGGCGTGGCGACGGTGTCGGGGAGGCCACCGCCCGCCGGAGAGCCGAGGCCCTCTTTCGTGGCGACCGTGTTCACCAGGTAGCCTTCGTTCACCGCGCCGAGCGCCATGCGTTCGATCCATTCGGGAGGATAGGACGCGGCTTCGCGCTCCTGGCCGAACGTCTTGAGATGCATCATGAACGAGAGGGCCGTCGACCCATCGCCATGGGCGATGGCCTCGAGGACGCCGAGGTAGGTATGGAGCGGCGCTTCGGCCCCGCCGAAACGGGCGGGCACCGTCAGGCCGAAGAACCCGCGGGAGCGCAGGTCGGCGAAGTTCTCGAACGGGAATGAGCCGGCGCGGTCATGCGCCGCGGCCCGCGCGGAGAACGCGACGGCGAGTTCGCGGGCGGCGGCGACCCAATCCATGTGGGAATTGTGGCGGGCGGAGGGGCTGGAGGGCGAATCCGGTTCAGGCAGAAGGACCCCGGCGCTGGCGCCGGGGTCCTGGTGACGAGTTGCGGGAGGGCGGTGGCTACTTGCCTCCTGAGACCGGCACCGGCATCGGGGATTCGTGCGAGCCTTCGACGTTGATATTGGGGAGGACGCGGTCGAGCCACCTCGGCATCCACCAGTTCGCCTCGCGCAGCAACTCCATCGTCGAGGGGACGAGGAAGAGGCGGACGATGGTGGCGTCCACGAAGATGGCGGTGGCGAGACCGATGCCGAACTCCTTGATGATCCGGTCCGGGCCGAGCACGAAGGCGAGGAAGACGGTGACCATGATGGCGGCGGCGGCGGTGATGACGCGGGCGGTGGCGGTAAGGCCGTTGGCGACCGCGGTCGGGGTATCGCCCGTCTTGAGGTACTCCTCGCGGACCCGGCTGATGAGGAAGACCTCGTAGTCCATCGAGAGGCCGAAGAGGATGGCGAACATCATCATCGGCAGGAAGACTTCGACCGGCCCCTTGTCAACGCCGATGAGGCTGCCGCCCCAACCGAACTGGAAGATGGCGACAACGACGCCGTAGGCGGCGCCGATGCTGAGCAGGTTCATGATTGCCGCCTTCACGGCGATGACCACCGAGCGGAAGACCGCGGTAAGGAGCAGGAAGCTGAGCCCGATGACGCCCAGGAAGAGGAGCGGCATGCGGCTCTGGATCTGGTTGGCGGCATCGATGTTGAACGCCGTGGACCCGCTGAGGTAGTAGTCCGCACCGGAGGTTTCCAGGCCCGGGAGGACGTCGTCGCGCAAGTTGTTGACGAGGTCAGTGGTCTGGTCGACCTGGGGCGACGTGGTCGGGAAGATCGAGAAGATCGCCGTGTCGCTGTTGGCGGCATCGCCACGGTTGAAGAACGGCGGAGCGACGGCGGCCACCCCGGGGAAGCTGGCGATGGCTTCCTGGGCCTGGGCCAGGCTGTCGGTTCCACCACGGCTGAGGTCGGCGATGGCGATGACCGGGCCGTTGAAGCCGGGGCCGAAGCCTTCGGCAAGCAGGTCGTACGCGCGGCGGCTGTGGAGTTCCTCGCTGCCATTGCCTGCGTCGGTGAACCCAAGGTCCATCTTCAGGAGCGGGAGGGCCATCACAAGGAGGACGCCCGCGGAGGCAATCGCGAAGGGGAGGGGCCGCCGCTGGATGCGCCGGCTGAGCCGATACCAGGTGCTGCTCGCGTCCACGCCTTCGGTCTGATGGAGGAACGGCACCTTCCAGCTATCGACCCGGTGTCCCACGAGCGAGAGCGCCGCCGGGGTGATCGTCACGGCGATGATCACGGCGAGCACCACCACGACCGCGCCGGACGTCCCGAGCATCGCGACGAACGGCAAGCCCATGACGAAGAGCCCGAGGAAGGCCAGCGCGACGACGAGCCCCGCGAAGATGACGGACTTGCCGGAGGTGGTGACGGCCATCACCACGGAGTCTTCGACGGACTTCCCGGTGTGCAAGCCTTCGCGGTAGCGCGTGACCACCAGCAGGCTGTAATCGATGCCGACGCCGATGCCGATCATCGCGGCGAACTGGCCGCTGAACTCCGGGAACGGGAAGAAATTCGCCAGGAGGGCGATGACTCCGAAGCCCGAGAAGAGCCCGAACAGCGCGGCAACGATCGGCAAGCCCATCGCCACGACGGAACCGAACGCGATGAGGAGGATGACGATAGCGGCGAGCATTCCGAACATCTCGGAGCCAAAGTGGGGCTGCTCGTTGAAGTAAATCGCGTCGCCCCCGATTTCGACCGTCACGCCGTCGCGGCCGTTGTTCGCGTCGACAATATCGATGACTTCCTTCGCCTCGGGAACGCCAACGTCGTCCTGGGTGCCGGCGAAGCGCACGACTGCCCGCGCAATCGTGCCGTCCTGCGAAATGAACATGGGGTTGTCGAACGGCGACTCGATCTCGGCGACGTTGGGATTCGCCTTGAGCTCATTGATCGTCCGTTCGGCGACGGCACGGACTTCGGGGCTGGTTATGCCGCGCTCATCCTTGAAGAGGAGGTCGGCCTCCGCACCCGCGCGTGCCGGGAAACGCTCTTCGAGCAGGTCGAGCCCTCGCTGGGACTCCGACCCGGGGAGGCTGAAGTCGGACGAAAACTCGCCGCCGAAGCGCATCATGCCGACAACTAGAGCGGCGAGGACGACGACCCAGACGCCGATGACGGTGCCCCGGCGGCGATGGGTGAATCGTGCCCAGCGTTCAAGGGCGGAGGGCCTGGATGGGGATGCTTTGCGCGCTGCCATATCTGTCTCCTGTGCGGCGGTGCAGGACGAAGTCGGTGATCAAACCTAGCGGGAGGCTCGTCGACGGCGCCTCACCCAAATGGGTGGTTTTTATATCGAGTTGTTCGGAATCGAAGTTCCGCTTCCACCAGTATCGAATCATGTTCGGCCATGGCGCAAAGGTGATTCGGCAGATTCGAACGAGTTTCGTAAAGGAATCGGAATTCCGGTTCAGTTTCCAACGTGTTACGATTTCGCCCGAGAGGGGACGCTCATGAGCCACGCGCCGGAGCGCGCGGATGCGCGCGCCAATCGCCAACGGATACTCGATGCCGCCGTGCAGGTGATCGCCGAACGCGGCGGGAATGCCGAGATCAAAGACGTCGCCGAGCGGGCCGGCGTGGGCGTCGGCACCATCTACCGGAACTTCGCGACAAAGGACGACCTCTTCCGCGGAGTGGTGGAGGAGACGCTGCAACGGTTGTACGCGGTCCGGGACCAGGCGCTCGCGCTGGACGATCCCGCCGAGTCGGTTGGCGCGTACATCCAGGGCATGTTCGAGATCCTGGAGCAGTGGAGCCCCGCCCTTTCCGCGATGATTGCGGGGGCCTTCACCGAAGAGATGAAGTCGCGCTTCATGGAGTTCACCGAGGACCGCCGGATCGAGGCGATCTTCCATCGCGGGATCGCGCTCGGCGTGTTCCGCAGGGACCTCTCGGTGGAACTCGCGCGGGGACTGCTGGTGAGCACGTGCGATCCGGTCGTCTTCCTTGCGTTGCGGGCCGCGGTCACGCGGGAGCAGATGGCGGACGGGTACACGGACCTCATCCTGAGAGCGCTTCGCGCCTAGCACCAGGCGCGAGAATGGCCCGGCTGTGCGCCGGGCCATCGGAATGGGGCGTAACTGAGCACGCTCGCGCTACTTCGCCAGGACCTCGAGCGTGCCCTTCATGTTCGTATGCAGACTGCAGTCGAAGGCGTAGCTCCCGGCGACCGGCGCGGTGAACTCCATCAGCTTCTCGCTGCCGGGCTTCACGGTGGTCTTCAGGTCCAGCGCCTTGATGCGCAGGTCGTGGATGACGGCGTCGCTGTTCTTGAGGGCGATGCGAACGGTCTCGCCTTCGGTGGCGGTGATGGTCTTGGTCGTGAACGCCGAGTCCTTTGTGGCGACGCGCAGCGCGCCTTCGCGCTCGGCTGCGGTGAGCGTCTCCTGGCCGGCGTAGGTGGCGATCGCCGAGACGACCGCGAGGAGGCCGAGGACGGCGGCAACGGTGGCCCCGGAGGCGACGAGCACTCCCGGGGTGCGCTCGCCGACCTTCCGGCGGGAAAGATCCGCCCCGGCGCCAACGAGGATCGTGGCTGCGCCGCTGAGGGCGAGGACCAGCGGCACGACATCGAAGAAACTGTCGATCGGCGCATGGGAAGCCATGGGCGCGGTGAGGGCGACGAGCGCCAGGGCGGCAGCAGCGCCAACCCCCTGTGCCCAGCGGCCGCGCGAACTCACCAGGTAGCCCACGCCGCCCGTGATCGCGAGCATCGGGGCGACGAAGGCGAGGCCAGAGGGGTCGGCCCCGCTGAGCACGATCGCGCAAAGAACGATGGTCAGTCCGGTGCCGACCAGGCTGAAACCGAAAAGCGAGACGCGCCTCCAGGTCCGGGGGCGGGCGGCCTGCTCGTGAACGACGCCGAGGCCGGCGTTTGAAAGTGCAGCATTCTGCATGACGGCAGTGACTCCTCTCCAAGATGGGCCGGCTTCCCACAGCCGGACCCTCTTCTACCTTTCGGTAAACAGCGAGAGGGATCTGTGAACCGGATGGAAAATGTGACGGAGGCTACGCAAGCGGCGAACGGCAAGCGGCTTAACCGGGCCGCATGTTGACGTTGCTATAATCCGCGGCACTAACAGGGGCGCCCCGTGGCACCGGTTCCGCCGGGTTGCGGCGGTCCCCACCCCTGCGGGAGTCGCGCCTTCGTGGAAGACCCAAAGATCGTCGCAGAGCGAATCATTGCGAACGTTGAAAACGTCATCGTCGGCAAGCAGCGCGAATTGCGGCTGGCCGTCACGGCCCTGCTCTGCGGCGGCCACATGCTCATTGAAGACGTCCCCGGTGTGGGCAAGACGATGCTGGCCCGGGCGATCGCCGTTTCCACCGGGTGCTCGTTCCGGCGCATCCAGTTCACACCGGACCTGCTGCCGAGCGACGTGACCGGCGTCTCGATCTACAACCAGAAGACCGGCGACTTCGAGTTCCGGCCGGGCCCGATCCTCGCCCAGATCGTGCTGGCGGACGAAATCAACCGCGCGACGCCGAAGACACAGTCGGCATTGCTGGAAGCGATGGAAGAACGGCAGACGACGGTCGACGGCGTTACCCACAAGATGCCGGCGCCGTTCATGGTCCTCGCGACGCAGAACCCGATCGAATACGAAGGCACCTTTCCGCTGCCCGAAGCCCAGCTCGACCGGTTCCTGATCCGCATCTATCTGGGCTACCCCAACCCTACGGACGAGGTCCTTGTCCTCGACCAGCAGCAATCGGCCCACCCGATCGAGTCGCTGCAGCAGGTGACAGACGCGAACGAGATCCTGCAGTTGCAGAAGGCCGTCCGCGAAATCTATGTCGACCCGCTGATCAAGCAGTACATCGTCCAGCTTTCGAACGCGACGCGAGAGCACGAGGCGGTCTACCTCGGAGCGAGCCCGCGCGGTTCGCTGGCGCTCTTCCGCACCGCGCAGGCGAAGGCGCTGCTCGAGGGCCGCGACTTCGTGACGCCCGACGACGTGAAGGAGCTCGCCCGCTTCACCCTGGCGCACCGCGTCATCGTTAGCCCCGGCGCGAAGGTGAAGGGGATGACGCAGGCGGACGTCATCGCGCAGTGTCTTTCGCGGGTGCCGGTGCCGGGCGCCCGGGCGAAGGTGTAGGGACGCTGTGATAGGGGCCGTGCGGTCGCTGTTCGGCCCTGAGCGCCGCATCCTCTCGCTGGTCATCCTGATCTTGCTGGTCTCGATGTTCACGGCGTTTGGCACAGGCTTCTGGCTGCTCTTCCGCCTGGTCTACATCATTGCCATCGCGGTGCCGCTCGCCTGGCTGCTGGTCTGGTGGAACACTCGCGACATCGAGGCGGATGTGGACAGGAAGACGGCGCGCGCGCAGGTGGGCCAGGAGGCCCAGGAAGTGATCGAGGTCCGCAACCGCTCGTTCCTGCCGAAGGTCTGGCTCGAAGTCGAGGATCCCAGCGACCTCCCCGGGCACCGCTCCAAGCGCGTCGTCATCATCCCCCCGCGGCGTAGCCGCAACTGGATCGTGAACACACAGCTGCGACGCCGCGGCCTGTTCGATTGGGGCCCCCTGCGGGTCACCGGTTCGGACCCGTTCGGCATTTTCCGGCGCACGCGGCTCATCGGCGGACAGCAACAGATCCTGGTGTATCCGCCGGTAGTGGAACTGCCCCACTTCCAGGCGCCGCCCGCGAACCTGCCCGGCGAAGGGCGCTTCCGCCGGCGGACGCACTACGTGACACCCAACGCCTCCGGCGTGCGCGAGTACGCCCCGGGCGACGCCTTCAACCGCATCCACTGGAAGAGCACGGCGCGCACGGGAGAGATGATGGTGAAGACCTTCGAGCTCGACCCCGCCAGCGACATCTGGGTGATTTTGGACCTCGAGCGCCGCGTGAACGCCGGCCACGATGACGAGAGCACCGAGGAGTACGGCGTGCGCGTCGCCGCCAGCGTGGCCCGGCACTACATCATCGAGAACCGCCCGGTGGGCATGATCACCTTCGGACGGGACCTGCGGACACTCGAACCGGAGCGCGGCCAGCAGCAGCTGACGCGGATCCTCGAATCCCTGGCGACCGCGAACGCGGTGGGCGACGCTCCCCTTGGGAACCTCCTGATGGAGGAGCAGCGGCGGTTCGGCCGCCACACGACGCTGGTGGTGATCACGTCATCCACCGATGACTCCTGGCTGACGGCCATCCAGTCGCTGACGCAGCGGGGAGTGCGCGCCGCGGTGGTGCTGTTGGACCCGAGCACCTTTGGCGATTCGCGGTCGCCGCTAATGCTCTTTGGACAGCTGACCGCAAGCGATATCCTTACTTATGTGGTGCGGCGCGGAGACGACCTCGGCCTCGCCCTGAGCCCAACGGGAAGCGGTGTGAACGCATGGCAAGCATAAACCCCCCGCTCGAACGCCCGGCATCGCGCCGCATCGGGGCAGCCGCACTGAGGGCGCCCCGGCTCGTCATGAGCTGGGAAGACTGGCTGACGTTCTTCGCCGCGGTGATCACCTTCCTGTCAGTTTCGGTTTCGCTCGAACAGGCGAAATGGGTACCGAATATGCCGTCGTTCGTCCCGACGACACTGGCGGGCCTGCTCATCGGCATGGTCTCGGCCCGCATCCGCTACTACGCGGCGGCGATCCATCCCATCTCGCTCCTGCTTGGCGCCATCGTGGTAGTGCTCGCCGTGCAGAGCTATGCCGACGGCGTGACCATGGGCGAGCGCCTGTCCGACTTCC
>CALMIW010000592.1 GCA_937864275.1 uncultured Dehalococcoidia bacterium | reverse complement strand
TCGTGTAGCCGGCATGGCGGAAGGTGTCGGTCCCCAGTCCCGGCCCCGAGGGCACTTCGAGGGCGGTGAGCGTACCGCCGGCCGGCCGGGTGCTGCCGTCCGCCTCCATGCGTTCCATGTTGACGCGAGCCTGCATGGCGTATCCGCGGGGGCTCGGGACGTTCGCCTGGAGCAGGCCGATATCCGCCAGCGACCGCCCCGAGGCCAGCTCCAGCTGAATGCGCACAAGGTCGAGTCCGAGGATCTCCTCGGTGACCGTGTGCTCGACCTGGAGGCGGGCGTTCGCCTCGATGAAGTAGAAATCGGAGTCGTCGGAGATGGCGGTTGCGTCGACCAGGAACTCGAAGGTGCCGAGGTTGTCGTATTTCGCCGCCTCGGCGGCGCGCACGGCCGCTGCCGTGATCCGCTGGCGCAGGCCGCCCGGGAGCCCCGGGGCCGGCGCGAACTCCACGATCTTCTGGTATCGCCTCTGGAGGCTGCACTCGCGCTCCCAGAGGTGGCTGACTGCGCCGGTGCCATCACCGATGACCTGGACTTCGATGTGTCTCGCCTGGCGGACGAGCTGTTCTGCGTAGACATCGCCATTGCCAAACGCCGCCAGGGCTTCGGATCGGCAACGGTTGTAGGCGGATTCCAGCTCTTCGAGCGATTCAACCGCGCGGGTGCCGCGTCCGCCTCCGCCCGCAACCGCCTTGAGCATCATTCCCTTGCCGGGCCCGAGCGATTCGAAGAACGCGCGCGCCTGGTCCAGGGTCACTGCCTCGGGCGAGCCGCGCAGTACCGGCACGCCGGCGTGTTCGGCCAGCTCCCTGGCGCGCACCTTGTTCCCGAAGAGCGCGAGGATCTCGGGCCGCGGCCCCACGAACCGGATGCCCGCGGCCTGGCAGCGGCGCGCGAACTCCTCGTTCTCGCTCAGGAAGCCGTAGCCCGGATGGATCGCGTCGCAACCGCTGGAGGCTGCAATGGCGAGGATGCGATCCATGTCCAGGTAGGCCCGGGCGCCCTCCGCGCCAAGGTCGAAGGCTTCGTCGGCGTTCCTCGTGTGCAGGGACTCCGCGTCGTCGGTTGAATAGACCGCCACGGTGTGGAGGCCGAGTTCGGCGGCGCCCCGGCCGACCCGGATAGCGATTTCGCCTCGATTGGCGACGAGGAGTTTGTGCAAATCCATAGACCGGCGTCCTTGTTCAGGCGATGTGGGGGCGATGGGCGCCGCGCCGACCGTATCCTACACAGACCAGCGGGCGGGATCTCAGCCCTTCCCTGGGGAGCCCCGATCGGCGAAGTCACAACGCAGTTCGCCAGGGCCCCCGCCAGACCGGGCGGCTCACCACCCGTTAACACACCCCCGGTACGGTTCGCCCTGCAGGTGATTGAGTGCGGCCGCGCGATCACCTGCCACGACCGACTTCTTCGAAAAGGTGACCCCTCTCATGCCTCATGGCCTCACCAAGGCTCTCTCCCGGAGGGCTTCCCTCGGCATTGCCGCTGGCATCCTCGGCACCGGCGCCTTCGCCGGCGTTGCCCTTGCCGGCAAGACCGTCAACGGACCCTTCAGCTTCGACCCCATCCCTGCCTCGGCGGACACGTCGGCGTGGAACCCGGCTGCGCCATGGGTGATCCCATCCGGCTTCAGCCAGTACATCGTCTCCGACGAGTCGGACCTCAACATCTACCAGGTGCCGGCCATTTCGGGCGATGGCGACGACTGGCACGACATGAACACCGTCAACGAGACGGGCAAGCAGGCAGGCCGCTATCTGTACCGCACCCACGAAGTGCGCGGCAGCAACGGCGGCAGCATGGGCGGCGTGGTCTCCGTCGTCGACCTCAAGACGGGCGAGACGCGCATCCTGGTTGGCCCTGACACGAGCCGGCCGTACCAGGCTCTCGACGGCATCCGGTGGACGCCGTGGGGCACGATCCTCTTCGCCGAAGAGGTGTCCGGCGGCCGTCTCCTCGAGGTCGTGCTCGACCAGAAGGATCCGATGACGGCAGTCGCGGTTATCGACCGGCCCGCGGTCGGGCGCCTCGCCCACGAGGGAATCGACGTCGGCCCCGACGGCTCGGTGTACGTGGTGGACGAGTTCCGCGGCCAGCGCGAAGGCTACGGCGGCGGAATCTACAAATTCGTTCCAGACCGACGCGGAGACCTTTCCGGCGGCAAGCTCTACGCTCTCAAGGTTGTCGGCCCCGACGGCACGGGCCAGGCGGAATGGGTTGGTCCGATCGACCCGCTGAACGCCGCGGTCGACGGGACCGCCAAGGGCGGGACGGGCTGGAACCGGCCCGAGGACATCGAGCTCATCGGCAACACCCTCTATGTGGCCGTCACGGAGGGCCGCTACTCGGGCAGCACCGAACTCTACGATGGGCGCGTCCTCGCTATCGACCTGAGCAGCCTGAAGGTCACCGACTTCGTGAAGCCCGGAGTCAACGTCCCGCTGGAGACCGCCTCGCAGAGCGGGTTCGACAACCCGGACAACCTGGCGGAGTCCCCGAACGGAGACCTCGTGATCGTCGAGGACAACGTTCCTTCCGACATCTGGTGGGCTGGCAAGGACCTGGACGGTGACGGCGCGGCAGACGCGGTGCACCTGTTCGCCTCGCTGAGCGACCCCGGAGCCGAGGGGACGGGCATCTACTTTGGCAAGGACCCGCACACCATGTTCGTGAACGTCCAGCACTCGGCCGCCCCCGACGGCGATGCGACCTGGGCGATCACCAACCGCAAGTAGCCACGGGCACAGGCCCTTCAGAGGAGGCGGCGCAGGCCGCCTCCTTTCTTGTTCGCTCGAAGTTGCATGCTTGCGGGTTCAGCTCTTGGGGTTTGGGAGGTTCGAATCGGGCGCAAACGGGACTAAGTCCGCCTCCGATGGTCCCGGGGAGAGGGGCGCGCAGCCCAGATATCGGAGGTAATTGAGTGAGCACTCAGCAGGCGAATTGGCCTACGCTTCGGTCGGGCCGGTGAGGACGAGTCCGACCAGTCCGCTTCTACGCCTGGCACAGGCACGCGGCGCCCCACCATGCGTCGTTGGACTAGAGTAGTGCTATGTTGAGATTCGAGAGTCTCACCAAACGTTACGGAGACGTCGTCGCGCTCGACGGAGCGTCACTTGCCGTGGCCTCCGGCCGGATGGTTGGGTTCCTGGGCCCGAACGGCTCCGGGAAGACGACCGCGATGCGCTCGATCTTCGGGCTGGTGCGGCTCGATGAGGGCCGGGTGCTCTGGGATGGGCAGCCAGTCGAAGGAAGCGTCGCCCGGCGGTTTGGTTACATGCCGGAGAGCCGCGGCCTCTACCCGAAGATGCAAGTCCGCGAGCAGGTGGAGTACTTCGCGATGCTCCATGGCGCCGACCGCACGGCCGCCCGGCGCCAGGCCGAGCACTGGCTCGGTGTGCTCGGGCTTTCGGACCGGGTGGATTCGCGGGTAGAGACGCTCTCCCACGGCAATCAGCAACGCGTGCAACTCGCCGTCTCGCTGGCCTTCGAATCCGACTTGCTGGTGCTTGATGAGCCGTTCTCCGGTCTGGACCCGCTTGCCGTTCGCACGATGGGCGACGTCATCCGGCAGGAGGCGGCACGTGGAGCCGGTGTGTTGTTCTCCAGCCACCAGTTGGACCTGGTTGAGGACCTCTGTGACGACGTGGTGATCATTGACCACGGCCGGGTGGTGCTTTCCGGGCCTCTCGAGGACGTGCGATCGGCTTCGCCGCACCGCTACGTGGAGGTTCGCGGCGAAGCCGCCGCCGAGCCCTGGCATCGGGCCGTCGCCGGAGCGGAGGTGGTCGAGGAGCACCAGCGGTCGGTCCGCCTCCGCGTGGATGCGAAGTCCGAACCGGGCGCCATCCTCGCCGCGGCGAGCGCTGCCGGGCACGTTGACGGCTTTCGATTCGAGCCGCCATCGCTAGCGGACCTGTTCGTGGAAGCAGTGCGCCGATGAGCCGATGGCGGCCCGTCTGGCTCGTTGCCCGTCGCGAGATCCTCACGCGGCTGCGAACGCGTTCGTACCAGTTGTCGACCGCGGCCGTGGTCCTGCTCGTGATTGGTGGCATGGCAGCCGGGCAATGGCTGCCGGACCTGTTCGAGGACGATCCGGAACAGCGGATGGGCGTGGTCTCAGCGGCTGCCCCACTCAAAGACGAGTTGCGGGAGGTAGCAGCGGCCTTCGGGGAGAACCTGG
>CALMIW010000591.1 GCA_937864275.1 uncultured Dehalococcoidia bacterium | reverse complement strand
GTCCGGGGAGGAGGCGCCGCGAGCCCGGGCCGCGCTGGTGGCGCGCGAACCGCCGTTGCCGCCGGACGACATCCAGCGGCGGCTGGCGGCGAAGGAACTCTCCGTGGATGAATGCAAAGACGGGACGTTCTTTAGCCGCGGGCTCGAGGACTGACGGCCGGGAACGTCAGTCCTCCCATCGGTATACTCATCGCCAACTGACCAACCCCAGGGCCTGAGGAGCACCATGCCAACACCGTACGCGTATTTCCAGGGCGGAATCGTGCCGCTGAGCGAAGCCAAGATCGGCATCATGACGCACGCTTTCAACTACGGCACCGCCGTCTTCGAAGGCATCCGCGGCAACTGGAACGAAGAAGCGCAGACCACCTACCTGTTCCGTACGCGGGAGCACATGGAGCGTCTCGGCCAGAGCGCGCACATCCTCGGGATGCAGATGCGCGATTCCGTCGACAAGCTCTGCGAGATCGCTGTCGAGCTGGTGGAACGAAGCGGGTTCACCGAGGACGTCTACCTGCGCCCGATGGTCTACCTCTCGGGCGAGGTGCTCGGCGTGCGGCTGCACAACGTGGACGTGGACACGCTGATCTTCCTCTCGCCGTTCCCGGCGTACCTGCCGGAGACCGCCCGCTGCCATACCAGCACCTGGCGACGCGTGCAGGACACGGGCATCCCGCCGCGCGCGAAGGTGACCGGCATCTACGTGAACAGCGCCCTGGCGAAGACGGAAGCGCAGGCCAACGGCTTCGACGAAGCAATCATGCTGAACGAGAACGGCCACGTCTCGGAGGGCAGCGGCGAGAACATCTTCATGATCCGGCACGGCCAGCTGATCACGCCCGGGCCCGCCGACAACGTGCTCGAGGGCATCACCGCGAAGAGCGTGATGCAGATGGCCGCCGACGACCTCGGGATCGAGGTCGTCCAACGGGAAATCGACCGGACCGAGCTCTACATCGCGGACGAGGTGTTCATGACCGGCACCGCCGCCCATCTGACGCCGATCGTCGAGATCGACCGGCGCACAGTCGGCGAGGGACGGCCCGGACCGATCACGAGTCAGCTGAGCGAACTCTTCTACGACGCGATCCGCGGGAGAAGTGAAAAGTACAAGTCATGGTGCACCCCGGCACGCGCGCGCGTCGCACGCTAGGCGCGGTTGAGTTCCAGCCGCCTCGCGCACTCGGCGTCATCGTCGGGGGCGCGTTCGCGGCGTGGGCGTTCGTCGCGGCGGTGGTGGCGGCGAGCCTGGCGATTGGCGCCCAGGCGGAGTTCAAGACGTTTCTCGCCTGGGCGGCCTGCGCGCTCGCGGTGGTCCTTGGGCTGGTCTTCGCGAACTGGGCCTACGGGCTTTTCTCGCTGAGCTACGTGATTGACCGCGACGCGCTGACGATCCGCTGGGGGTTCCGGCGAATCGTGGTGCCGATCGCGGCGATCCAGCGGATGGTGCCCGGGCGCACGCTCGACGCGGCGGACGTGAAGGGACTGAACTGGTGGGGCTGCCATGTTGGCGCCGCCGACGTGAAGCGGCTTGGCTTCACGTTGTTCTTCTCGACGCACAGCACGCCGGACGAACTGCTCTACCTGGTGACGACCGGCGAGGCGTACGCGCTGACGGTCCTCGACCAGGCGGCGTTTGCCGAGGAGATCCAGTCGCGGGCGGCGCTGGCCCCCGTGGACGTCTATTCGCACCGTTCGGCGGCGACCGGGTTGGCGGCGATGCCGTTCTGGCGCGACCGGGTTTCGATGGCCGCGCTCGGGATCGCGGCGCTGGCATGCGCGATCCTCGGCGGCTACGTGTTCGCCGGGTACCCGGACCTCCCGAACGTGGTTGAGCTCAGCTTCCCCGAGCTCGGCGGCATCGTGAGGGTGGGCGACAAGGGGGAGTTGCTGCGCATCGCCTACCTGGGCGCGGGCATCCTCGCTTTCAACGCTGTCGCCGGCGTCCTGTTGCACGCGAAGGAGCGCGCTGCCGGGCTCTGGCTGATGGCGGCCTCGGGGCTGCTCCAGTGCGTGCTCATGGGTGCAGCGATCCTGGCCTACAGCCGGGCCTGAGACGGCCGCCTGGCGTGCGGCAAAGCCGCTCAGCCGCTACCATCGTCGATGGAGTTGCCCCCGTAGCTCAGCGGATAGAGTGTCGGCCTCCGGAGCCGAAGGCACAGGTTCGAGTCCTGTCGGGGGTACCAGTCCGCCACCAGCGGCCGGAACAGGCCGGGTGGAGTCTGCGTGAGGGCGGGGGAAA
>CALMIW010000590.1 GCA_937864275.1 uncultured Dehalococcoidia bacterium | reverse complement strand
AGCAGATCGTTCGTGAAGTGATGGCGCGTTGTCAGGCGGCAATTGCGCCAGTCACCGTACTGCGCCAACCCGTCACGGCGATCCCTCGCGAACAGGCACCGGCTCTTGTCGTGAGCATCGCTTCCGATGCCCCGGTGAAGCGCAGCAATGACCGCGTGGAGCGCGAGCTCGTCTTGCGCATCATCGGACATGCCCGTGATCCGACCGATGGTTACGCCATCGCCGACGATCTGCTTTGCCGTGCGCATTCGGCGTTGCTGGCGGACACCACCCTCGGCGGCCTGGCTCTGAGCGTCGCCGAGATGGACGCCGACTATCAGGCGGAAGACGCCGACGTCGAGGCCATTGCCATCCCTGCGTACTACCGCATCACTTACCGCACCCTCGTTTCCGACATCTCTCAAGGAGGCTGAACATGCCCAAGCTAAAACTCAAGGTCACCCACACCCATGCCGGGGTGGCCTATCCCGCCGGACACGTCATCGACGTGGACGAACACACCGCCCGCTGGTTGACCGACCACCAGATCGGCGAACCGGCCAGCCTTCGCCCCGAGCCGGCACCGGATGCACCCGATGCTTCGGTGAAAACCGCCAAGACCCTCAAGGAGTAACCCATCATGTCCTACTACGCTTCGTTCCAAGGCCGGGTCTATCTCGGCGAACGCAACACCAATGGCGAACCCATCAACGTCCGTTCGCCGGGCAACGTCGCCGATCTGTCGCTCTCGCTCAAGACCGACGTCATCGAGCACTACGAGAGCCAGACCGGCCAGCGCGCCGTCGACCTGCGCCTGGTCAAGCAGAAATCCGCCACGGTCGCGCTCACCATCGAGGAGTTCACCAAGGAGAACCTGTCGCTCGCGCTCTATGGCAGCCATGTCACCGATGCCGGCGGCAGCGTCACCGACGAACCCGTTGGCGGGGCGGCACCCGTGATCGGCGACCGCTACTTCCTCGCGCACCCGAAGGTGTCGGCCCTGACCGTGGTGGATTCCGCCGGCACGCCGGCGACCCTGACGGCAGGCACGCACTACACGGCTGATGAGGACTTCGGTGCCATCCAGTTTCTGGACGTCACCGGCCTCACCGCCCCGTTCAAGGCGAGCTACACCTTCGGTGCAGTGACCGAGATCGGCATCTTCACGCAGCCGCTGCCGGAGCGCTTCCTGCGCCTTGAAGGGGTGAACACCGCAGCTGGCAACGCCAAGGTACTGATCGAACTCTACCGCGTGGCGTTCGACCCGTTGAAGAAGTTCGACATCATCTCGAACGACCTCAACAAGTTCGAATTGGAGGGCTCGCTGCTGGCGGATTCGACGAAACCCTACGACGCGGTGCTCGGCCAGTTCGGCCGCATCGTGCAGCTCGGGTGATCGCCATGACTGACGACACCTTTGCCGCCCTGCCACCGGTGCCCCAGACCCTGGTCATCGGCGGCGAGACGCTCGACATCACGCCCCTCAAGGTAGGCGAACTGCCAATCTTCGCCCGCACCGTCCGTCCCCTCGCCGGGAAGCTCGGTCCCGATCCCGATTGGATGCGCCTGCTATCCGAGGACGGCGACGCAGTGATCCTGGCATTGGCCATCGCCTGCCGACGTCCGCCCGAGTGGGTGTCGGGCCTGGCCTTGGACGACGCGATCCGGCTCGCCGAAGCGGTGTTCGGGGCGAACGCGGATTTTTTTATCCGCCGCGTGGTGCCGGAAATCACGCGGGTGAGCCAAACCCTCTGTACGCTGATCCCTGGTCAGATGCCATCGCCCGGCTCATCCGATCCGGCCACCGTTACCCCGACGTCCTGACCTACACGCTCGCGCAGCTGCGGGCGTTTCTCGCGGCCATCGACCGTGACGAACGTAACGATCTGGCCGCGCAGTTCGCCCTGCTGGTCACCGCGCAGCGCGGCGGCAGTGCCGAAATCAAGCGACTCCTGAAGGAACTCACCCAATGAAACTCTCGCTCACCACCTCGGGCCTGCTCGACCCGAAGCGGCTCGACAGTTGGGTGCCGGAAAAGCGCCGGGCGATCCGCAAGGCGGTCGAGGCCGGGATGAAGGTCGCAGGCAAGGAGATCGCCCAGGCGGCCCAGTCCCGGATGCAGTCGGCCTTCAAGGTGAGAAAAGCCGGCTTCGTGAAGTCGATGCGCCACAAGCTCTACGCCGGCAGCCCCGAGAAATTCCCGGCGCTGCTGGTCGGCTCACGCATCTCGTGGCTGGGCATCCACGTCAGGGGCGGCACCATCGGCGGGCGACTCCTGATTCCGCTTTTGCCCGAACACCAGCGCATCGGCCGCAAGGCGTTTCGGCGCGTGATCGATGGACTGATGCGCGCGGGCAACGCCTTCTTCATCGAGAAGAACGGCAAGGTGATCCTGATGGCCGAGAACATCAAGGACAACGGAGCCGAACTGCGCCGGTTCAAACGGGCGGAACGGGGACGCACGGGGGCGAAATCGATCAAG
>CALMIW010000589.1 GCA_937864275.1 uncultured Dehalococcoidia bacterium | reverse complement strand
TCGTCCGCGAGCGGGCGGCGCCGCTCGTCGAGCCCGCCCGGCGCGAGGCGGGAGTGGCCGTCGCGAGCGAGGCGCCGGCCGCGGTGACCGCCATGGCCGACCGTGAACGGCTCGCCCGGGTCATCCAGAACCTCGTCCGCAACGCCGTCCGCCACGTCCCGGAGGGCGGCATGGTCCGCGTCGCCGTCGCCGCGGAGCCGTCGGCGGCGGTGGTCAGCGTGAGCGACACCGGCGGCGGGATTCCCTCCGAGGATCTCCCGCACGTGTTCGAGCGCTTCTACCGGGGTGAATCCTCTCGCAACCGCGATAGCGGCGGCGCGGGGCTCGGTCTTGCGATGGCGAAGGAGTTCGTAGAGGCGATGGGCGGCGCCATCTCTGTCGTTAGCCCGCCCGGCGAGGGCGCGACGTTCACCGTCTCGCTGCCCTTCGGACCGGCCTCGGACGCGTCACCCGCTCTTCACGTACCGGCCACCGACTGACCGCCCGCGCGGCGGTGCGGCCGAGCCGATCCTCAGGGCGGTGGTAGCTCGATGAACAAGGGCGTCATGGTGCTTGTCGGCTGCGTCGTGGGCGCGGGCGTGCTCGCCTATACGAGTTCCGGGGGGAACGCGGCACGGCCCGCAACACCTGAATCGCCGGACGCCGCCTCCAGCGCGGAAGTCGCCAGGTCCGGTAAGACAAAGACCGCGACACCGCCGCCCTCAGCTTCAGCTGCGGCCTCGCCCAGCCCTTCGGCAACGCCCACGCCGCGCAAGCTGACGCTGGCCCAGGTCGCGGCATTGCCTCGCCCGGGTGGTTCGAGTTCCAGCGGCAGCACGGGGAACTCCGGCGGCGCGAGCTCCGGCCCGCGGCCCGCTGCCACCGAACCTCCGCAGGCGGCAACCACGGGACCCGCGGCAACGCCCGGAGCATCCACCACAACCCCCGTCCCGGCAGCGCCGCCATCCGAGGAGCCGGCGTCGCCGACGCCTGCCCCGTCGACGCCTGTCCCGCCCGCGACGCCGACGGTGAACCCCAACCCATGGCCGATCGCAACGCCTCCGACGCTGCCGCCCTATCCTGACGCGGGCCTCGCGCCACCGCCGCCAAGCGAGTAGGCGGCGGCGCGGACATAACTGCCAGCGGCGCGTTAACCGGCCGCCGTGCTATCGTCGTTGCTTCACTGAAGG
Source organism: uncultured Dehalococcoidia bacterium (assembly GCA_937864275.1). Classification (GTDB taxonomy): domain Bacteria; phylum Chloroflexota; class Dehalococcoidia; order Tepidiformales; family Tepidiformaceae; genus Amarobacter. The sequence continues at coordinate 4,717 of CALMIW010000589.1, read as the reverse complement.
AGCGTTCACGATGGCCGCCGAGTACAAGAAACCCAACCTGGCAACCCGCGTGATGAACGCATCTATCGGGGTCGTCATCCGGCTCGGGCTCAGCCCCCAGGGCGGCCAATTGCTGACGGTCCGCGGCAGGAAGTCGGGCAAAGAGATGTCGACGCCGGTCAACCCCCTGGCGTTCGAAGGGGCCGAGTACCTGGTGTCGCCCCGTGGAGCCACACACTGGACCCGTAACCTCCGCGCTGCCGGCGAGGCGCAACTCAGGCTTGGCCGGAAGAAGCGCCGCATCCGCGTCGCCCACGAGCTCAGCGATGCGGAGAAGCCGCCGGTGCTCCTTGCCTACCTGGAGCGATGGGCCGGCGTGACGAAGACTCACTTCGGCATCGCGGGGCCGAACCCGAGCGAGGCCGAGGTCGCCCGCGTCTGCGCCAGGACGCCGATGTTCCGGATCGAGGACTCGAAGTAAGGATTTCGCGCGCGTCGTAAGGGTTCGCCCGCCCCGCTGTCTCACCCTCAGAAGTTGACTCTGAGGAGGGTCAGGACCATGAACGCGAGGATCAGGATTTGGGCAGTTGCCGCATCGTTCGGCCTGGCGGTTGGCGCCGGCGTTCTCGCCCAGCCGGCGGAAGCGCACGCCGGGACGGCTGACGACCACCCGGACTTCCTCTGGGCCCCGGTCCGGGTGTCGACCAGTTCGCGGCTCTTTGTCGGCGGTCTCTCCGGCAACATCGGGCAGTCCGAAGTCGAGTTCTACTTCAACCCGACGGAAATGACGGTCGATAAGCCCGTGCCGTGAGGCACGGTGGCAGGCGTGCTACTTCGGCCCAACCACTTCCCACTCTTCGCCGTACCAGATCGGGGAGTTCGCCAGGTCGATGAAGTTGCGCTCGTCCTCGAGCAGTTCTCGAGCGGCGGCGCGCGCCGCTTCGCCTCCGGCCCCGCGTTCGGCAGGGTCATACCAGAGCTCGGCGATGCCATCGAAGGGGACGGGCGAGCCATCATTCCGTGCCTGCAGACGCGCGTGAAGCTCGGGGTTCTGTTGCGTCCGGACCTGGACGTACCGCTTGATGCCGAGCACCGGGGCCCGTTCGCGCACCAGCGGGGCGTGCACGTCCCGCCAGTAGTTCGAGAACTCCTCCCAGGTCATCCCTGGTTTCCGGCGCAGGCAGTAGGTGAGTTTGATCATGGCTGCTTCCTCCCGGGATCCGGGCATCGGCCCTCTACGCCTGGCGTGCCGGCGTGTGTACCCGCACGCCCGGCGTCCGGTAGGGCACGAACTCGGTGAGCACGCCGTGGATGTCCTGGGGGTAGAAGAAGGCAGCACCGGCCTTCGGCCCCAGGTCGACGCGCCGCAGGCCCTGGGCGCTCAGACGTTCCGCCTCTTCCTCCACGTCGTCGACGGCATAGCCGATGTGGTGCAGGCCCGGTCCGCGCTTGGCGAGGAACTTGGCGGCGCCGCTGGTGGTGTCCTGCGGCACGATGATCTCGATCACGGTGTCGCCTTCTCCCACCTGCAGGAAGTAGTTCATCGTGCGTTCGGGCTTGAAGTAGGAACCGGTTTCGCCGGCGCCCTTCCAATCGGCGATGGGGAATCCGAGCTTCTCCAACAGGATCGCCCGGGCTTCCTCCCAGGACGGCGAAACGAGCCCGATGTGGTCGATACGGCGAATCATGGCGGTGCCTCCAGCGTGTGGGCCGAAGCGTAGACAAGCGCGGCGCTCGCGTCGACCGGGTTCCCAAGCCGCCGCGAACCGGATAGATTCGTGCTGCCACCGAGGAGGTTTCCCGTGTCCCAGTTTCCAGCCCGAGCCCATGTGATTTGTGGCGGCTTCCCGCCTGGCCAGCCGGCCGGCCACGACCACGACTACGCGCGGTTGCGCCTCCTCCAATTGCTCGACGAACAGGGGATCCAGGCTTCCACCGCCAACGACTTCATCGATGTCGAACGGTGGCTCCCGATCAGCCGCCTGCTCATCACCTATGTCGCCGGGCCGTACCCCGGGCCAGACCAGGACCGCGCAATCCGCGCCTGGATCAACGGCGGAGGCCACTGGCTGGGCCTCCACGGGACGACTGGCGGACGCGCCGTGCGCATCGACAGTGCCACCGACCGCCGCCGCGCGATGGCTCGCCTCGAACACCACGAGACGCTCGGCGGCTTCTTCCTGAACCATCCGCCCGTCCGCAAGTTCCAGGTGAAGGTCCACAGTTCGAACGACCGCCTGACCGATGGCCTCCCCGAGACGTTCGAGACGGTCGACGAGCCGTACATGGTCGAATGCAGCGACCCCAACGCCCGCGTCCTCCTCACCGCCGAGCTCGGCCCGGACAACTCCCCGCGCGGCTTCGGATTCCAGTACGAGAAGGACACCGCCCTCCTCGCCGACGGCAAGACCCGCGTCATGGGCTATACCCGGGACGTCGGCGAAGGGGGCGTCACCTATATCGCCCTGGGCCACTGCCACACCCCCTCCACCAACAGCCAGCCCTTCGTGGACACCAGCGTCGACCCCGAAGGCAAGACGCCGCCGATCGTCCGCACCACCTGGGAGACACAGGCGTACACGCAGCTCCTGCGCAACAGCATGGTCTGGGGCATGGGATAAGGGTCGGCCTCCCTACCTGCTTCCCGCTTGCATCTCGGCCATCCGCTGCGAGAACAGCTTGCCGGTGGTCAGCCCGCCTTCGACCGGGATGCAGACGCCCGTGACGAAGCTCGAAGCGTCGCTCGCCAGCCAGAGCGCCGTGTTCGCGATGTCGTTCGCGTCGCCGGAGCGGGGGATCGGCTGGGCTTTGGCGAAACCGGCTTGCAGCATCGGGATGATCGATTCGGCGGCCTCCTGCGTCATTCCCCCGACTCGCCCGAAGATCGCGGTCGGGATGGCCCCCGGCGCGATAGCGTTCACCCGGACGTTGGACTCGCCGACTTCGTTCGCGATGACACGGGTGAGGTGGATGACCGCTGCCTTCGAGGCCGAGTACATGGTCCCGCCGTAGCCCACGCCGAGGCCCGCGATGCTCGCCGTGTTGATGATGCTCCCCGAGCCCTGCCGCTTCATCACCGGGACGGCGTGCTTCATCCCGAAGACCACGCCGCCGAGGAGGAGGTCGGTCACCTCGCGGTACAACTGCGGCGTCATGTCCTCGATGAGACCCTCCATGTGGCCCCGTCCGGCGTTGTTGAACATCACGTCCAGCCTGCCGAACTTCTCGACCGCATGGCCAACCGCCGCGGCGATTTCCTGCTCGCTCGTCACGTCGCAGTGCGCGAAGCTCGCCGCGGGGCCGAGTTCCTCGGCCATGGCCGCGCCGCGCTCGTCCTGGATGTCGGCGAGCACGACCCTCGCGCCCTCCGCCACGAAGAGCCGCGCGGTGGCGGCGCCGATGCCGCTGGCCGCGCCGGTGATGACGGCGACTTTGCCTTCCAGTTGTCCTGCCATGGGGTTCTACCTCCGGGTTGGTGTGGTCCGAGGCCGCTCCGGCGGCCGACGTCACGATGTCGTTCGCGCTGCCTGCACGAAAAGCTCCGTCATCTCGCGCGTGTACTGCTCGATGTCGAGGTCCGGGTAGGCGCCGAGTTGGTGGCTAAACGCGTCCACCGCGGCGCGAAGCGTCACGGCCATGATGCGGGTGTCGAACCGGCGGAACTCACCCGTCGCCTGGCCCCATTCGAACAGCTTGGCCGTCCCCTCGATGAGCGGTTCGGTGTCTTCGATCTTGAACACCGGCTGGCCGTCCGGCTGCCGGAAGTTGGCCACGATGTCGCCCATGGCGCGCGTCTCGGCCCGGTGCTCCGCGATGTAGGCCAGGTTCTCGCGGATGTAGAGCGTCAGCAGTTCCGTCGCCGAGGTTGCCTTGCCGAGCTTCTCCATCATCTGGAGGTGGCCCGCGAGGTAGAAGCTGTCGACCACGGCGCGGACGAGTTCGTCCTTGGTCGCGAAGTAGTAGCCGATCACGCTCTTGCTGATGCCCGCCCGCTTCGCGATGAGCGCGAGCGACGCGTTCACGAAGCCGTACTCCGCGATCGTCTGCGTCGCGGCATCGATGATCTGCGCCCGGCGGGCGGCTTCGATGAACGTAGGCGGTTTTCGGACGGTCGGGGTATTTCCTGTACGCACGTCCGAAATATAGACCGTTCGTCCGAAGGTCTGCAAGTCCCGCGCTGGCGGGGTTCGGGATACCCTTGGAGGCCGATGGCCAAACGAAGCTCGGTTCGCCTTTCCACCGCCGGCGCGACGGATGTCGGCCAGCTCCGCTACGGCAACGAAGACGCCCTTCTCGTGCGCGAGTTCGGCGACCGCACGCTCCTCTGCGTGGCCGACGGACTCGGTGGCCACGCCAGCGGCGACTGGGCGAGTGCGCGCGCCCTGGAGGTCTTTTCCGAAGCCCTGGAGACGGCCCTTGCCGCCGACGAGCCCGAACCGGCGCTCCGCGCAGCGGCCGCGAGCGCGAACGGCGCGATCCATCGCGAAGGCCCGGAACGGGGCTCGGCGGGCGCCGCCACCTCCCTCGTGGTCGCGCTCGTCCGTGGCCGGGATGTCTCGTGGCTCAACGTCGGCGACAGCCGGCTCTATATGCTCTCTGCTGGCACCCTCCGCCAGGTGAGCGACGACCATTCGCTGGTGGCCGAACACGTCCGCGCCGGCCTGCTCCCGGAAAGCGCGCTTCGGACGCACCCGCAGCGGAACATCGTCTCGCGGACCATCGGCTTCGAGCCGGAAGT
>CALMIW010000588.1 GCA_937864275.1 uncultured Dehalococcoidia bacterium | reverse complement strand
CCCTTCCTTCAGCGTCTCCAGGCTCAGGCGGATCTGAAGAATTGACCGGCGAGCTACAACAGCGCTCCACGCATCGTTTGGAGGCTCCATGATCCGACATGCGCTTCTACTGCTCATTCTGTCCTGCGCGCTTCATGCGGCGGAAAAACCGAATATTGTCATCATCTACGCCGACGACCTCGGCTACGGCGACCTCGGGTGCTACGGTCATCCGACGATCCGCACTCCGAACCTGGATCGCATGGCGGCGGAGGGAATGCGTTTCACTCAGTTCTATTCCGCGGCGGAAGTCTGTACTCCCAGCCGCGCGGCCTTGCTGACGGGCCGCTATCCGATCCGCAGCGGCATGTGCCACACGAAGATGCGCGTGCTGCGCAATAATTCGGCTGGCTGCCTGCCCGCGGAGGAACTGACACTGGCGGAACTTCTGAAGGAGCGCGGCTACGCCACCGCGTGCATTGGAAAATGGCATCTCGGCGTGTGGTCGAACAATCCGGCGGGTCATCCGATGAAGCATGGCTTCGATTTCCAGTTTGGTCTGCCGCACTCGAACGACATGAACCCAAATCCAAACATCCCGCCGCGTGCAGGCACCCTGGCTGATCAGGATCCTGCCTGGTGGAACGCGCCTCTCTACCGGGGGATGGAACTCGTCGAGCAGCCGGCCGATCAGACCACGCTGACGCGACGCTATACCGCGGAAGCATTGAAGTTCATCCAGTCGAACAAGGGGAAGCCCTTCTTCCTTTACTTCCCGCACACCTTTCCCCACACGCCTCTGTTTGCGTCGCAGGGCTTTCGTGGAACCAGCCCGCGCGGGCTTTACGGTGACGTGGTGGAGGAACTGGACTGGAGTGTCGGCCAGGTGCTCGGCGAACTGCGCAAACAAGGCATCGACAGGAACACCCTCGTATTCTTCAGCAGCGACAACGGCCCCTGGCTCATCATGAACCAGCAGGGCGGATCGGCAGGTTTGCTGCGCGAAGGGAAGGGGAGCACCTGGGAAGGCGGCATGAGAGTACCCGGCATCACCTGGTGGCCCGGCAAAAACCCCTCCGGCAAAAACAGACGCGAAGTGGGCTGGACGATGGATTGCTACACCACCGGCGCAACGCTGGCGGGCGCAACGGTGCCGCCGGATCGCGAGATCGACGGCAAGGACATCTCACCGTTGCTCTTCGAAACCGGCAAGGTCGGGCGTGACGCCTTCTTCTACTATCGAGGCACCGACCTCTGTGCCGCGCGTGTCGGGAAGTGGAAGGCGCACTTCATCACGCAGTCAGCCTATGGCAAGGACGTGCCCGAGAAGCACGATCCGCCTGCGCTCTACGATCTGGAAAACGATCCCGGAGAGCGATTCGACGTGGCAGCCGCGCATCCTGACGCCATCGAAACGATTCGCGCCGCCGTGGCAAAGCATCAGGCTGCCTTGAAACCGGCGCCTACGCAGTTGGAGGCGGTGGCCGAAAAGAAGTGAGCTATCGCTTCAACGCGGCAGCCGGGCGGAAGAATCGTCTCGGGCGGTCGATGGCGACGTCGCGGATGAACAATCCTCCTCCCGAATCCGTGGCAGCGAGCGGCGAGCCGGTGTCCCAGGTGAAGAGATCATCTGTTGTTTCGAAGCCGACGTTCACCGCACTGGCGTAGCGGTCGGGCCAGGTAGCGCGGAGCTGAGGCGGTGCCCCGTTCACGAGTTCGAAGGTCATGAACTGAAGGGCGATGGGTCCGACGGGAGGACTGCTCGTCAGGCTTCTGGGATCAGTGCCTTCGAGATATTCCTGCGCGAGCGAGTAACCGGAACCATCGTTTGTGGCGAAACCGTCGAAGGCCAGCGTGCCGAAGTGGCGGTATTCCCAACTATCGGCCAGCAGGTCGCCGTCGGTGTCTTCATCGACGACGAACGGCAGTGAGAGGACGGACATCGAGATGACTTCGAGCGCGGAGTAGCCGCCGATTTGTGGGAGATCGTTGAAGGCGGTGACTTCAATAGCCGTGCCGGGGGGTGCCTCGGCGGTGGGGGGCAGCTCGGGGGCGTACAAGTTTGCGTCGAAGAGCAGGAAAGGTGTGCCGCCCGACATTT
>CALMIW010000587.1 GCA_937864275.1 uncultured Dehalococcoidia bacterium | reverse complement strand
CTGATGCCCCCGTGGACACTGAGAGGCCGCGGCTCATCAGGGAGTCGGCATGTTGTTGCCTGGCCCGGAGCACGAGCCGCTCGCGCTGCCGCTCGTGCACGCGCCACAACTCCTCGTCCGGCGCCGATGCGATGCGGGCCCAGTCGCTGTTCGCGGGGTCGTCTCGCCACGATTCCCCGATGTAGCGGTCGTAGAGGTCTCCGACTTCGTGGGCCACCCAGGTCGGCAGGTGGACGCCGTTCGTAACGGAATCGATCGGGATGCAGTCCAGCGGCAGCATCGGCCAGGCCGATTCCCACAAGCGCCGAGAGACAGTGCGGTGAAGCTTCGAGACGCCATTTCTGAAGCCGCTCATTCGCAGGCCGAGCATCGCCATGCTGAACAGTTCGGAGTGGTCGCCGGGGTTGGTGCGGCCGAGGCCGATGAGCCCGCCGTGGTCCAGGCCCATGGCGGCCGCGTAGTCACCGAGATAGCGCGTGACCAGTTCCGGCGGGAAGAGGTCGATGCCCGCCGCTACGGCCGTGTGCGTCGTGAACGTCGTGGCCGACGACACCGGCAGCCGCGCCTCGGCGAAGCTCACCCCGTGCCTGTCCATCAGCGTGCGCACCCGCTCCATGCCGAGGAGCGCGGAGTGGCCCTCGTTCATGTGGCAGACGGCGGGATTCAGGTTCATCGCCCGGAGCGCGCGAACGCCGCCGATCCCGAGCACGATCTCCTGCTGGATGCGCATGTCCGAGTCGCCGCCGTAGAGGCGTCCAGTGAGTTGTCGGTCGGCGTCGCTGTTCTCCGGCATGTCGGTATCGAGCAGGAACAGCGGCCCCTTGCCGACACCCAGCCGCCACACCTGCACCGACACGGTCCGCCCGTCGACTGGCACCGGGATGATCAGGCGGTTGCCTTCCGCATCGTTGATCGGCTTCAGCGGTTGTTCGCTCAGATCGATGACCTTGTAGTCCTCACGCTGCCAGCCGTCCGGGCCGAGGTGTTGATGGAAGTAGCCCTCGTGGTAGAGGAGGCCGACACCGACGAGCGGCAGGCCGAGGTCCGAGGCAGATTTGAGGTGGTCGCCGGCGAGCACGCCGAGGCCGCCGGAGTAGTTCGGCAGGCTCTCGGTGAGCGCGAACTCCAGCGAGAAGTAGGCGATCGGTTCCGATGCCGAGACTCCGTCGATGGCGTGCAGCGGCGGCCGTGATAGGTAGTCCCGGAACGCGGCCGTCACGCGTTCGAGGTGGGAAAGGTACCCGTCCTCGTTCGCAAAGCGAACGAGGGTCTCGGCCGGCACACGCTGAAGCAGCGCCACCGGGTTGTGGTTGGTGTCCTGCCACAGTTCACGGTCCAGCCGCTCGAACAACGAGGCGGCGTCGGTGTTCCATGTCCAGTACAGGTTCGAAACGAGTTCGCGCAACGGCGCGAGGGGTTCGGCGAGAGGAGGCTCGACAAGGAGCGTCCTGGAAGCACGAAGGCGCATCTCGCTATTGTAGCGCGGCAATGCTTCCAGCCTGTGAACAGGTGCGCCGCGCGTTGGCCGAGAGCGGTGGGCGTGCGAACATGCGAGGCTGGTGGCCCCAACCGTTTGGGCCGGGGATTGCACACACGCATGGCCTACCGCGCCGTCCTCTTCGACATTGGCGACACGCTCTGGCACTCCGCGGACGCTCCGCCGGCCGCCGAGTTTCGTCGCATCGCGGCCGAACGCGCGCGCGACTTCCTCCGGGACGCCGGCCTCACCCATCCGGACCCGGCACGGGTCTCCCGCGTCGCCTGGGACGCGCTCGAAACGGCGATGAAACGTGCGCGAGCCACCGACCGGATCGAGCCCGACTACGCCGCTATCACCCGCAACGCGCTGGCCGATGCCGGCCTGGCCGTGTAATCGCTGCAGGCTGCCGAACTCATGGCAGCCATCTATGTCTCCGGTGAAGAGGGAGGCAAGGCCGCCTTCCCCGATGCCCGGCCCACGCTGGAGACGCTGCGCGAACGGGGATTCCGGCTCGCGATCGTCACCAACCGGGCCTTCGGCGGCGCCCGCTTCCGCGAGGACCTGCGCGCGGCCGGGCTCGACGTCGGCTGGGAGGCCACGGTGGTCTCGGTCGAGGTGGGCTCCCTCAAGCCGCACCCGGAGATCTACCGCCGAGCATTGAGCGACCTCCAGATCGAACCTCGCGAGGCATTGATGGTCGGCAACTCCCTCGCCGAGGATATCGCCGGCGCGCAGGCGGTCGGCATCGATGCCGCCTGGAAGCGTTCGAGACCCGACGCCGAGAGCGTGACCCCGGACTTCGTCTTCGACCACGTTGGCGAGTTGCTGGACTGGGACAAACTGATGAGGGCGAAACGATGACGGAACAGCGCACCTGGGGAGGCCGCTTCGAGGGCGGCATGGAACAGCTCACCGCCGACTACACGGCCGGAATGGACCGCGACTTCTGGGCGCACGACATCGCCGGTTCTGTCGCCCACGCCCGCATGCTCGGGAAGCAGGCCATCATCCCCGCCGCGGATGCCGAGGCGATCGTCGCCGGCCTCGCCCTCGTGCTCGAGGACTTCCGCGCCGGGCGGGTCACCTGGCGGCCCGAACTCGAAGACATCCACACCCACGTCGAAGTGCTGCTCCGCGAGAAGATCGGCGACGCCGCCGGGCGGCTCCACACCGCCCGTTCGCGGAACGACCAGGTAGCGCTGCTCAACCGGATGGTCGTCCGGGAAGCCTGTGACATCGCTGCTGATGCGCTGCGGTCCCTCGTCCTCGTGCTTTGCGAACTCGGCGAGCGCCACGCCGCCGACCCCATGCCGGGCTACACCCACGTGCAGCGCGCCCAGCCGGTCACCCTCGGCCACCACCTGCTCGCCTACGGCGAAATGCTCCTACGCGACCTCGAGCGGTTCGCCGACTGTCGCAAACGGACGAATGTCCTCCCGCTCGGCTCGGGCGCCCTGGCCGGGTCGCCCTATCCGCTCGACCGCGAGATGGTCGCCGCCGAGCTGGGCTTCGAAAGCGTCTCCCGCAACAGTATGGACGCCACCGCCGACCGGGACTTCGTCGCGGAGTTCGCGGCGGCCTGCGCCATTACCCAGGTGCACATCTCGCGCTTTTCCGAAGACATCGTCCTCTGGGCGAGCGCCGAGTACGGGTTCGTCAGCCTGCCCGATGGGTTCGCGACCGGCTCGAGCATCATGCCCCAGAAGAAGAATGCCGACGTCGCCGAACTCGCCCGCGGGCGCGCGGGGCGGGCAATCGCCGAATTGGTGGGCATCCTCACGACGATGAAGGGCCTCCCGATGTCGTACGACCGCGACCTCCAGGAAGACAAGGCGTACATCCTCGGCGCGTCGAATGTGGTCCTCCCGACGCTGCGCATCTTCGCGGCGATGGTGCCCGCCCTCGGGTTCAACCTCGAACGGATGCGCGAGGCCTCCGGACTCGGTTTCTCGCTGGCCACGGACATCGCGGACTACCTGGTCAAGAAGGGTCTGCCCTTCCGCAGTGCCCACGAGGTCGTCGGCCGCCTGGTGCGTGAGGCGGAGACGCGAGGTTGCGAATTGAACGAGTTGCCGTTCGAGAGCTACTCCGCGCTCAGCCCGCTGTTCGGCGCCGATGTCCTCGACATCACCGTCGATTCCGCGCTGGCAGACCGCGACGTGCCCGGCGGCACGGCGCCTCGCCAGGTGCGGCTGGCAGCGGCAGCGCTGCGGGCGGCTTTGGGGTAGCCCCTCACACCAGCATCTCTACGAACGGTTCGATCCAGCGGCGCATACCGATGTCGCCGAAGTCGTTGCGCGGCTGGGCCTGCCAGTACTGCCAGATGAGCAGCCGCTCCCAGAGCATGAAGACGCGGAAGCGCTCTTCGAAGCCGGGCGTGCGCGGGTGTAGTCGTTCGTACGCTGCGAGGAACGCCTCCTGGCCGCCGAGGCGGTACTGGCGGTCGGTGGCCAGCGGCCGGGGGAGGGCGCATTCGGGGGGGCCGGCCTCGGCGGGCATCCACTCGATCACGCCGGTGAGGCGCCACTCGCCCTGGCGCTGTTCAAAGAGCACGTTGTGGAAGCCGAAGTCCAGGTGGACGACGGTCGGCTGGAACGGCATCTCCATCGCCTCGCGCCCGGCCGCGACGACCGACCGCGCCCAGGCCACGTCGTCCGTGCTGGTCGGCGCCGACGCTCGCACCGATCTCTCCAGCAGCTCTTCGACGATCGCTTCTACGTCCGCCGCATAACTCGTCGCGACCGGCATGATGGTGTCGGTGCGCGGGTCGTGACGCCCGGCCGCCGGCAGCGTGACCTTGTGGACCGCGGCCAGCGCAAGCCCGAGTTGGCGCGCCTGCTGCTGCCGTTCGAGTTCCGAATAGTGCTTCGACATTCGTTGGAGCAGTGCGTGGCCGGGCAGCCGCGGCTGGAGCGCGAAGCCCCAGCCAAAGATGTCCCGCCCTTCGTCCAACAGGTACGGCCACGCGACCGGCGGCCCTGTTGGGCTTTCGTGCATGAGGCGCGAGAAGAACCGCTCCTTCTGGAACTGCCAGTCGTCTTCGCCGGCGGGGTTCCAGTGTGGCGCGCCGCGAAAGACGTACTCGCCCGTGCTTGTCGTGAGCAAGAGGTTCTGGCCGAAGAGACCGTTGGCGATGGGTTCGGCAGCAACAAGCCGCCCGAGACCGAAGCGGTCCAGGGCGGCCTGCAGTTGTTCGTCGCTGAGGGTACCGAGGCGCTTCGAATACTCGCGGCTAGGCAACACGGAGCCTCCGGACGAGCCGCCTCTTCGCGGCCCCTAGTTCAGCAGTTTCAGGAGGTCCTTCGTCGCGTCGGCGGCGGCGACCACGCGGGCGCGCTCGTCATCCGTGAGCGGCAGTTCGAACGTTCTCTGGATGCCGCCTTCGCCCAGCTGGCAAACGGTGCCGCTGAAAACGTCGCGGATGCCGTACTCGCCCTGGTGGTAGACCGAGCAGGGGATGAGCCGGCGCTGGTCGAGGATGATTGCCTCGGCCATCGCGATCGTCGCGGCCGACGGGGCAAAGTAGGCCGAACCGGTCTTGTACAGTTCGCCGATTTCGGCGCCGCCGCGCATCGCCCGGGCCACGAGCGCCTGCACCTGGTCCGCCGGAAGCAGGTCGGTCAGCGGCACGCCGCCGATGCGGGTCTGCGAGACCACCGGGACCATCGTCGTGTCGGTGTGGCCGCCGATGACGTAGCCGTGCACGTCGCGCACCGAGACACCGACGGCATCGGCCACGAAGTAGCGGTAGCGCGCGCTGTCGAGGGCGCCACCCTGGCCGACCACCCGCTCCCGCGGGAAGTTGCTGGCCTTCATCGCCACCTGGCACATGGCGTCCATCGGGTTCGAGAAGATGATGAGCACGGCGTTGGGCGAAGCCTTCGCCGCGGCCGAGACCTTCGCGGCGACGATTTCGGCGTTGCCGTTCAGGAGCTCTTCACGGGTCATGCCCGGCTTGCGCGGGGCGCCTGCGGTGATGATCACGACGTCGGAGTTGGCCGTCTCTTCCCAGCCGTCGGTGGCCGAGATGCGCATCGAATAGCCCTCCCACGAGGAAGCCTGGGACTCGTCCAGGGCCTTGCCGAAGTGCATCGTGCCGGCGAACTGGGGGTCGTCCTGGAGGACGACGTCGCAGATGTCGCGTTCGATGAGCCGCTGAGCCATGGCGCCGCCGGTCATTCCGGCGCCAACAATCGTGACCTTCTTCCGAGGCATGGGAACTCCAATGGGAGGGGTATTGCGGTCGGAGAGGGTACCACGCGGACGCACTATGGGCGGGCCGAGTCGGCCCATCCTCACGGGATCAGCAGCAGCTCCACCAGCGCCGGCACCGTCAATGCCGCCGGCCCCCGGATGACCACGTCGGCGATGTCGCTCAACGCCGTCTCCTCCGGGTTGAGCTCGATGAGCGGCGCGCCGCGGCGCTATGCCATCAGCGGGAACTCGGCAGCCGGATAGACCACTGCGCTGGTGCCGACGACGAGGAACAGGTCGGCCTTGAACGCCTGGCGGTAGCACTCCTCGAGCGCATCCTGCGGGATCGGTTCGCCGAACATCACGACGTCGTTTTTCAGCACCCCGCCGCACTCCTTGCAGATCGGCGGGGGCGTGCTGAGGGCCACCCCTTCCAGCCGGGAACCGAGGCCGCCCGACCAGCAGCGCCCCCTCGATCGGGTCCCCCGGCCCTCCCTCCCCCGGCGGCGGCCCTTGCTGCGGATAGGGTCCCCCGGTTGAGGCGTGATGACATGGGCGAGCCGCCCCATATGTTCGAGTTCGGCCATCGCGTAATGCGCCGGGTTCGGCACGGCTCGGTCGATAGCCTCTGAGAACTCCGAGCCACCGACTCGGTGCTCGATCGAAATCTTCCACCATGCCTCCGGGTCCTGGCAGAACAGGTCCCAGCCGTCGATGGTCGGCTCCCCGAACCTGGTCCAGACGCCCCCGGTTCCCCGGTAGGTAGGGATACCGCTCTCTGCTGAGAGCCCGGCCCCGGTGAGGGCGACCGCATAGTGGCTGCGGCGGAACAGCGCGGCGGCGTCTTTCAACGCTCTGTCCAGGGCGGCGTCGATCATGCCTTGCCTGCATCGAGGGATTCGACAGTGGGGAGGTGGAAGTCCAACTCGGCCGTGAACGCCTTCAGTTCGCGCTCCCGGTCGGCTGGCCCCCAGCCAAGCTCCTGGCCGGCGATTTCGGCGGCGGCCTCGGCGCAGCAGAGCCCGCGGCAGGCCGACCACGAGATGCCGGTGCGGCGCATCAGGATGTCGGCCAGGCTCTGCACCGCTTCCATTCTAGCAACGTAGCGCACTTCGCCCATCACCGCCCCCGCGTGGTCGCAGAGCGGTTCGGTGCCAAGTGCGAGGACCTCCGCGATGCCCGGGCCGTAGATGCGCAGGTGGTGCTTCTGGCGCAGCGTCAGGGGGGCGTCCTTCAGGAGCAGGTCCCATCCCGGAGCGACGGGCGCGTCCTGGGCCACGCGCTTCCGCGAAGGATGGAGCAGGGCGGTGACTTCCTGGGCGAGTGGCCGGAAGGTGCTGAGTTTGCCGCCCACCAGGCTGTACATGCCCTCCGGGCCACCATGCCGCGCGTGGTCGATGACGGCGTGGCGGCGGCTGATTGCGGCTTCCGGACCTCCCGCTACGCGTTGCAGCGGCCGCAAGCCCGCGTATGCGTAGCGGATGCTTTCGCTGGTGATGCCCATGCCGGGAAGCAGCGCCTGGGCTTCGTCGAGCAAGTAGTCGACATCTTCCGCGGTCGGACGGATCGCCGATGGGTCGCCTTCGAACCGTTCGTCGGTCGTGCCGATGAGCAGCAGCGGCCCCTGGGGGACGGCGAAGAAGACCCGGCCGTCGCGCTTCGCAGTCGAGAACACTGCGTCGCGGCCAAGCGGCTGGGCAAGTTCGCAGACAATGTGCGTCCCGCGCGTGATGCCGAGCAGTTCCATTTCGGGGAGCCCGCCATGCTCGTTCACGGCGTCCACCCAGGGACCGGCCGCGTTGATGACCACGCGCGCCGCGACCGCGTGCGTCTCGCCGTCGCGTTCGACGGTGACGCCGGTGACGCGAGTGCCATCGCTTGTCACGCTCGCGACCTTCGTGTGGTTGGCGATGACCGCGCCGTCCCGCTGCGCGGCGAGCGCGAGTTCCAGGGCGAGCCGCTCCGGTGAATGAATGCGTGCGTCGAAGAAGCTGAATCCGCCGTCCGCCGAGTCCGGCAGGTAAGGCGCGAGTTCTCGGAGCTTTGCGGCGTTCAGCGGCCGGTGCTTGGGGACGCCCTTATAGAGTGCGAGGAAGTCGTAGGCAGCAAGGCCGAGGCGGATCTGCCACCCGGGCCGTCGCGACCATGGGAGCGTTGGCAGGAGGAAGCGTTGCGGTGTGACCAGGTAGGGCCGCGTCCGGAGCAGCCAGGAGCGCTCGCGGAGCGACTCGCGCACCAGCCGGACGTCGCCGTGTTCGAGGTAGCGCAGCCCCCCGTGGATGAGCTTGGTCGAACGCCAGGTGGTCCCGAAGCCGAAGTCCGTCGCTTCAAAGAGCGCGACCCGAAGCCCCCGCGCCGAGGCTTCTTCGGCGATCGCGCAGCCGTTGATGCCGCCGCCGATGATGATCGCGTCCAACGGCCCGCCGTTTGCGAGTTGGGCGAGCGTCACTCCGTCGCCCAGCCGAGCGTGCGTTCCACCGCCCGCCGCCAGTGCTGGAGGCGCGTGCCCCGCTCGGCGGCGCTCAGACGCGGTTCGAAGACGCGGTCGACCTGGCGCAGGCTGGCGACCTCTTCGGTCGATGCCCAGACGCCGGTTTCCAGCCCGGCGAGGTAGGCAGCGCCCAGGGCGGTCGTCTCAGTGTTCACCGGCCGCTCGACGACGAGGCCGGAGAAGTCCGCCTGCATCTGCATCAGGAGGTCGTTCCCGGCGGCGCCGCCATCCACGCGGAGCGTGGCGACGGGGGCAGGGAGGTCGTCGTTCATCACGCCGACGAGTTCGGCGCTGGAAAGGGCGATAGCTTCGAGTGCCGCCCGGGCAATGTGCGCTGCCGAGGACCCGCGGGTCAGCCCGAGGATTGCGCCGCGGGCGTGCGGGTCCCAGTCCGGCGCGCCGAGGCCCGTGAAGGCCGGGACGACCGAGACCCCGCCCGAATCCGGGACAGACGCGGCCAGCGCTTCGATGTCGGCGCTGCGCTTGATGATGTGGAGTTCATCGCGGAGCCACTGCACCAGGGCGCCGCCGACGAAGACGGAGCCTTCGACGATGTATTCCGGGCCAGTCGGACCCGCTCCCGCGCCGATCGACGTCAGCAGCCCGGACTGGGAGTGGACGGGCTGGCGCCCGGCGTTCGCGAGGAGGAAACAGCCGGTCCCGTAGGTGTTCTTGGCGACGCCCTGCGCGAACCCGCCCTGGGCGAACAGTGCCGACTGCTGGTCGCCGGCGATGCCCGTGATGGGGAGCTTCACGCCGAAGACGTCTTCATGCGTGGTCCCGAACAGCGAGCGCGACGGTTGCGCCTGCGGCAGCAGTTCGCGCGGAACGCCAAGCAGGTCGCAGAGGCCGTCGTCCCAGCGGCCGCGGTTGATGTTGAAGAGCAGCGTCCGGCTGGCGTTCGTGTAGTCGGTCACGTGCCGTTGCCCGCCGGTGAGCTTCCAGACCAGCCAGGAGTCGATGGTGCCGGCCGCGATCTCGCCTCGCTCGGCACGCGCGCGCAGGTCGGGCCGGGCCTGCAACATCCACGTGAGTTTCGTCCCGGAGAAATACGGGTCGAGCTTCAGGCCGGTCGCCTTCGCGAACGCTGGTTCGCGTCCGGCGGCCCGCAGCCCTTCGCAAATGGCGGCCGTACGGCGGTCCTGCCAGACGATGGCGTTGTGGAGCGGTTCGCCCGTCGCGCGGTCCCACAGCAATACGGTTTCGCGCTGGTTCGTGACGCCGACGGCGCTCAGTTCGCGCGCCGAGATC
>CALMIW010000586.1 GCA_937864275.1 uncultured Dehalococcoidia bacterium | reverse complement strand
GAGCTTGCCGGGGACGGGTAGTAGAGGGCGTGGCCTGTCAGGAGCGCTGGGTGGCCGCTTCAGCTGCCTCGACGGCGCTGGCGACGGCCTCGCCGACAAGGCGGTGGCCGCCGGCTTGCAGGTGGAACCCGTCGGGCGTGATGAGCGGTTCGGCGGGCAGGGCTTGGAACAGCGGGGCGGGATCGAGCAAGAAGAAGTGGTGGCGCCGGGCCGCCGCGGCGACTTCGCCGAGGAACGCCTTGCGCTGCTGGGCGAGGTCCCGGAGCCTCACGAGCTTGCCTTGTTCCGGCGGATACGCCACCAGGAGTACCTGGATGCCCTCGGCACGGGCGAGCGCCTGGAGCAGCGACCGGTAGCTCTCTCCGAGCGCGGCGCGGCTGGTGAGCGGCTGTGTGCCGAGCAGACTGCGAACGGCGCGACGGGTGTAGGTGTTAAAGCGGCCGGGCACGCGGCCCGCCGGGCGCGTGCGCGTGTCGAAGGCCTCTTCTGCCCGCCGAAATCGCTCGGCCATGCGCTTGCCGAAGAGACGGCGGACGCGAACCCACGCGAAGCCCACGCTGAATGCGAACGTCCCCAGCGGAAGGATCACCAGGTCCGCATCGAATTCGGTGACCTTCCGCACGGCGTATTCCGGCGCCCCCGGCGCGATGGCGGAACACGTGACTTCGCGCAGGAGGCACTCTCGCCCTCGGCGAAGTCGCCTCGGGTGTCGCTATTGCCGAGGACCAGGATTCTCATCGTTCGCTTCAGGCTCCCGGTATGGGGTTGCGCTGGTCGATGATGTCCTCCATGCGCGCGCGGACCGACTGGAGGACGTTGGGCTGCGCCGGGAAGATGTAGAAGCGGTCGTCGCGGATGGCTTCGAAGACCATGCGGGCGACTTCGTCCGGTTCGATCCCCTGGTCGAGCGCGGCCTTGAAGAACGCCGAGAACTGCTGGACTTCGGGCCGTTGCTCCGTGAGGTTGGTGGCGGGGCCGAATTCCGGGGGCCGGTTCCGTTCGGCTTCGAGGATGGCTGTCTTGATCAGTCCCGGGCAGAGGACTGAGGCGGAGAGCTTCGCACCCATGCCCTTGAACTCCTTGTAGATGCCCTCGGTGAGGCAGACCACGCTGTGCTTCGAGATGTTGTAGGGGTTCGCGCCGGTGAGGAGGCCGGCCATCGAGGCGGTGTTGACGATGTGGCCTTCTTCGCCGTTCTCCAGCATCCGGGGGATGAAGGCGCGGATGCCGTAGAGCACGCCCATGAAGTTCACGCCCCAGGTCCACTCCCAGTCGCTGAGGGGTGACTCCCAGGGACGGGACCGGAGCGTTGCGGCGGTGGCGGCGACGCCCGCGTTGTTCACGAGGATGTGGACGTTCCCGAAGGTGGAGAAGGCCGTGTCGGCCAGGCGTTCGATGTCGTCCTGGGACATGACGTTGGTGCGGAGGGCGGCGACCTTGCCGCCGTGGGCCTTCACCGCGGCCTCCGCCATCGAGAGCGCCTCGGCTTCGATATCGGCGAGGACTACGCTCATGCCTTCCTGGGCGAACTTGTGGGCGAAGGCGAGGCCCATGCCGCTGGCGGCGCCGGTGACGACGGCGACTTTGTCCTTGAAATCCTGCATGGCTGTGGCTCCGGGCTGGTGGTGGGAGCGGAGTCTACAGGCATTCGCCGGAGGCGATTCTTCGTGCGGCGCGGAGGGATGCTGGCGCGCCAGGACTCATTCGTAACGGAGCGCGTCACCGGGCCGCAGGTGCGACGCCCTCCTGAGTGGCGGAATGACCACCACGGCCGAGAGCACCAGCGTCGCCACGAGCGCGAGCGGCGGATACCAGACGGGGTAGATGTAGGGCAGCGAGCCGAAGTTGAAGACGGCCGCGACGATCTCCACCAGCAGCTTGCCGATGACCCAGCCAAGTGGGACCGCGAGCAGCCATCCGAGCGCCGCCACCGTGAGCGCCTCGCTCCGGAAGATGCCCTGGATGTCGCGGGAGCGGGCGCCGAGGGAACGGAGGATGCCGATCTCGCGTGTCCGTTCGATGACGTTCATGGTCATCATGTTCACCAGGCCGATGAGGCCGATCGCGACTATCGGTACACCCATCACTGCGAGCACCCCAACGAGGGTCCGGTTGCCGGCCAGGTTCGCATTGCGCTCTACGTAGTGGATTTCGGTGCCCACCGGGTAGCCGGCGGCCGTGAGCGCGTCTTCCGCGGCGGCGGCCAGGCGATCTATCGCGGCCTCGTCCTGGCTCGATGAGACCAGCCAGAAGGCGTTGGTGTCGGACCGGCCCAGGAGTTCCAGGAATGTTTCGAACGGGATGAAGACGGTCGTGCCGTTGTTCGCGAGGACGCGGTCGATGCCGACGATTTCGAGGCGAACCTCGCCGCGCGCGCTTTCGGCAACGAGGGTGTCGCCGATGTCGAGGCCGAGCTGTACGGACATGGCGTGGCCGATGACCGCCACCCGCGCACGGCTCTCCGCGTCTTCGGTGGTCAGCCAACGGCCGGCTTCGATGTCCGGGTGGTAGAGCCCTGCCTCGGGCACGATGCCCCACGATTCGTACTGCCCGCCTTCGATGCGAAGGTCGTTGTAGAGGTGTGGTTGGGCCACGGCAGCACCGTCGAGCTCGCGGACGAGGTCGGCGGCCTCCCCGTCCAGGGCGACGTTGGACTTCTGGAAGACGATGACGTCCCACTCCATGGTGTCCCAGTTGTCCGCGGTGACGCGGCCGACTGTGACGCCGAGGGCGAGCATCCCGAGCGCAACGCCGCCGGCGAGGCCGACCTGGACGACGGTGCCAATGGCGCGGGCCTTTCGGCGGGTGA
>CALMIW010000585.1 GCA_937864275.1 uncultured Dehalococcoidia bacterium | reverse complement strand
GTTCTCCACCTTGCCTGCCCCCTCGAACGTTGGGCGGAGCATACGGAGCGACTCCGGGACGGTCACGCGAAGGGCGATGCGGAACGTGAAAGCGGCCCGCCCCTGTTGGGGGCGGGCCGCTTCCGGTTGGGTTGTGCGTGCCTTCTCAGGCGGCTGGATTGAGCGTGCGCGGTTCGAGGCCCGGCCCATCGTGCCGAAGCGCCAGGCGCGTATGGCCATGGCGGGCGATGTGCCGCTCGATCCACTGCCGCTCGATGTCCGGCGCGCCCGTGAAGCGGGCATCGCAACGAGGACATGCGGTCATGTGTTTCCTCTTACTTCTTTCTCACTGAGTAGTATCGGCAGGATTGTGTGAACAAACCGATCGGGAGTTTCCCGTCCCGGCGTTCGCGGAGGTCCTGCTATCTGCGTCGCTGCAACGTAGCAACCGAAGGTTGCAGCCTGGTTACGGCCTTGTTCTGTGAGGCCGGTGGCACTTCGAGATACGAAACTGCCCTTGTGTGGCTTGCGCCACTGGCGGAGGTAGGCCACCGTTCCGTTGGTGGGTACCAGGAAGATCAGCTCATGGAACGTCAACGGCCTGAGGGCAACCATCAAGGCAGGCCACCTGCAGGCATGGCTTCAATCGAGCCAGCCCGACGTGGTGGGGTTCCAGGAAGTGAAAGCGACACCTGAACAGGTTCCGGATGAGCCCTGGACGGCTCTTGGCTACCGTAGCTGGTGGCACCCGGCTGCGCGTGCCGGTTACAGCGGTGCGCTCCTGCTTTCAAAAGACGAGCCGCTCGAAGTCCGCCTCGGCCTGGGTCTCGAACAATTCGATGTCGAGGGTCGCGTCATCCAGGCCGACTTCCCGGAGTATAGCGTAATCACGAGCTATTTTCCTAATGCCGGCCGCGGGGTGGAGCGGATGCAGTACAAGTTCGACTTCTACGCGGCGTTCCTCGAGCACGTGAACCGGCTCCGCGCCGACGGCCGGAACGTCGTCTTCATGGGCGACTTCAACATCGCGCACAACGAGATCGACCTGGCGCGTCCGGAAGAGGCACTGAAGGGCACCGGCTTCCTGCCGGAAGAGCGAGCCTGGATCACCCGGATCATCGACGAGGGGTATGTGGACACGTTTCGGACACTGCACCCGGACGCACGAGACGCCTACAGCTACTGGGACGCCTGGCGCGACCGGCGGGCAAGGAACATCGGCTGGCGAATCGACTACGTGATGGTGAACGGCGACCTGATGCCGCACGTGAGGCGGGCGTTCATCGAGGCCGAGATCATGGGTTCGGACCACTGCCCGGTCGGGATCGAGCTGGAAGTCTGAGTCCTCGGCCGGTTGCGAAGCCGCGCCGGCGACCATGACGACGCCAGGGGCGCGGCGGCGCGGGCCGCGATAGCCCTAACGTTCGCGTAAAGGTACAGTATT
The DNA here is from genome assembly GCA_937864275.1 of uncultured Dehalococcoidia bacterium. GTDB lineage: Bacteria > Chloroflexota > Dehalococcoidia > Tepidiformales > Tepidiformaceae > Amarobacter. The sequence goes on along the minus strand of CALMIW010000585.1, from coordinate 243 downwards.
GAGCCGATGCACATGTTCCGCGCGCTCGCCTACCGGAACTACCGTCTGCTCTGGCTTGGGCAGACGGGGCACTCGGCGACGCTCTGGATGGACCAGGTGGCGCGGGCGGTCCTGATCCTTGACCTGACCGATAACTCCCCGACGATGCTCTCGCTGGTGATTGCGACTCGGCTGGCGCCGATCCTCGTGTTCGGCCTGCTCGCGGGAGCGATCGCCGGCCGCTACGCCAGGATGAAGAGCCTG
>CALMIW010000584.1 GCA_937864275.1 uncultured Dehalococcoidia bacterium | reverse complement strand
CGATTCGCCGCACACCGGGCGACGGCGGTGAAGAGCAAATCCATCGGCCTTACGAGCCGGATAGCTATCGTCTATACTCCCCGGCAATCCCGGGCCGGGTGCGATGACGCCCGCGGGACACGCTTGAACGGGGGCCACACCGTGAAGTTCCATTGGTTCCATCTCATGCCCTGGCCGGATCTGCCGGATGACTTCCAGAAGAAGCACCGCTCGGTCTGGGTCGATGTCGATTACAAGCTGTTCGATGCCGAGCGCTGCAACACCGTCTACCACGAGTACCTCGACGAACTGGAGTTCGCGGAGAAGGTGGGCTTCGACGGCATCTGCGTGAACGAGCACCACTCCAACGCCTACGGCCTGATGCCGAGCCCCAACATCATGGCGGCGACGCTCACCCGGCGGACAAACCGGGCTGCCATCGTCGTGATGGGCAACTCCATCGCCCTCTACAACCCGCCGCTGCGCGTGGCCGAAGAGTTCGCGATGCTCGACGTCCTCAGCGGCGGACGCCTCGTCGCCGGCTTCCCTGTGGGCACGAGCATGGACACCAACTTCGCCTACGGCGTGCCCGGCGCCCAGCTCCGCGACCGCTACTACGAGGCGCACGACCTCATCATGCAGGCCTGGCACGAGAAGGGCGTCACCCACTTCAACGGCAAGTACAACCAGGTCCGCTACATGAACCCCTGGCCGCGCCCCATCCAGCAGCCGAACCCGCCGATCTGGATCCCCGGCGGCGGCTCCATCGAGACGTGGGAATGGTGCGCCGACATGGGCTACCTCTACTCCTACCTCTCGTACTCGGGCTACAAGCGCGCCCAGACCATCATGGACGGCTTCTGGAAGCGCATGACCGACAAGGGCATCGAGCCGAACCCGTACCACGCGGGCTTCGCCCAGACCGTTTGCGTGGCCGAGACCGAGGCCGAGGCGAAAGAGCTCTACTGGCCCCACATCGACTACTTCTACAACCGCTGCCTGCACGTCTACCCCGGCTTCGCCGATGCCCCCGGCTACCGCACGCTGCGCACCGTGAAGGCCGGCATCAAGAGCCAGTTCGAACAGGCCCAGCAGAACGCGAAGGCGAAACTCACGTGGGAAGGCCTGGTTGAACAGGGATACGTCGTCGCCGGTCCTCCGGACAAGGTGGTCGCCAAGCTCAACGAGCTCTCCGACAACCTCCGCGTGGGGCACCTCATGGTCCTGCTCCAGATGGGGTCAATGCCGCGCGACGTGGCGATGTACAACACCCAGATGTTCGCCGAGCGCGTGATGCCCCACCTCAAGGACAAGTTCAACGACTTCGAGGACAAGTGGTATCCGAAGATGATGCCGGCGAGCGAACGGGCCGTGCCGATCGTCCAGGAGAAGGACCAGGCCCGCATCGCGATGGCCGTCGGCGGCGGCGGGCAGTAGCGGGCTTCGTCCACCATCCCGACCAAGAATGGGGCGTCCCGCGCGGGACGCCCCATTTTCGTGTGGGTTGTGAGTAGTCGATGGTCGGCTGGACCGTTCCCCAACCCGCGTTCCGCTCGCACGGGCCGCTGTATGCTTCCCGCCGCGGAGGTGTTCGATGGAGTCGGTACGGGAGCTTTCGGAGCGCGTCTGGGGCGGCCAGGACCGGGCTGCGGTGATCGACCCCTACGGGCGGCCCGGGAACGTCTTCCAGGTCGTGCCCGGCATCGCCCTCGGGAGCGGCGTCGGCCTCTCCATCGGCGTCCAGACCGGCGATGGCCTGGTCGTCGTCGACACGAGCGGCCGCAACCATGGCGAAACCGTTGTCGCGGCGATGCGCACCTGGGACGAGTCGCCGGTACGGACCGTGGTCTACACCCACGGCCACTTCGACCACGTCGGCGGTATGCCGTTCTACGACGCCGATGCCGAGCGGCGCGGCCACCCTCGCCCCCACGTCATCGCCCACGAGAACGTGGCGCACCGGCTGGACCGCTACGCCCGGACCGCGGGCTACAACGCCACCATCAACGCCCGCCAGTTCCTCTCGCGCCCGACGGCGCCACCTCAGATGGTCGCCAACTTCACGAACGCGCGGATGCCGGACGAGACCTACCGCGACTTCCACGCATTCGAGCAGGGCGGCGTCCGCTTCGAACTGCGGCACGGCAAGGGCGAAACCGACGACCACACCTGGGTCTGGATCCCGTCCATGCGAGCCATCGGCGCCGGCGACTTCTTCATCTGGCGCTGCCCGAACGCGGGCAATCCCCAGAAGGTGCAGCGCTACCCGGCGGAATGGGCGGTCGTGCTCCGGGAGATGGCGGAGATGGGCGCCGAGGTCTTCATTCCCAGCCACGGCGCGCCGATCTTCGGCCCGGACCGCATCCGGCAGGCACTGGAAGAGACCGCCCAGCTGCTCGAATCGCTGGTCGATCAGAGCCTCGAGCTCATCAACCGCGGCGTCCGGCTGGATGAAGTTATCCATACCGTGAAGGCGCCGGAGCACCTGCTCGCTCGGCCCTACCTCTGGCCGCTGTACGACGAACCGGAGTTCATCGTGCGGAACATCTGGCGGCTGTACGCCGGGTGGTACGACGGCAACCCGGCGAATCTGAAGCCGGCGCCGGAAGCGGCGGCGGCGCGCGAGACGCCCCCCCTCGCCCGCGGCGCCCGGCGCCCGGCCG
>CALMIW010000583.1 GCA_937864275.1 uncultured Dehalococcoidia bacterium | reverse complement strand
CTCCATCGGGCACGCGACCTTTGCGGGGTGGCGTGCAGGGGAGCCCCACTTCGTCGCGCAGAAGGGGAACTACACGCCGTTCATCAGCGCGCAGAACGAGTACAACCTGCTCGAGCGGCGGATCGAGGGCGAACTCGTGCCCGCCTGCAACGCCTACGGCCTGAGCGTTCTGCCATTCTTCCCGCTGGCGAGCGGCTTCCTCACCGGGAAGTACCGCCAGGGCCAGGACCTGCCGGCGGGCACGCGGCTCGCGAACGCCGGGGCGGTGGCGGCGCGCGGCCTGACGGACAAGAAGCGGCGGAGCATCGCGATCATGGCCGATTCGGCGGCGCGCGTCCTGACGGACAAGAACTACGAGATGCTGAACAAGCTGGAAGCGTTCGCGGAAGCGCGCGGCAAGACGATGCTGGACCTGGCGATCGGCTGGCTCGGGAGTCTCTCGCATGTGGGCAGCGTTATCGCCGGGGCGACGAAGCCGGAGCAGATCGCGCAGAACGTTGCCGCCGGGAACTGGCGGTTGACCCAGGAAGAGATAGCCGAGGTAGACGCGATCTCGAAGCGGTAGTCCGCGAGGCTGCTCAGGTCCGGACCGGCACCTGTCCGGTGACGCCTGCCCGGGCGAGCTCGTCCCTGGCCGTCTCGTCATAGCCCATCGCCGCCAGCACCTCGCCGGTGTGTTCGCCGAGGAGCGGGGCGGGCCGATCCGGGAGGGGACGCTCTCCCCCGGCCGAGTAGGCAACCGACGGATAGAGGTGGTAGCCGACGGGCTCGCGGTCCATGCCCTGCCAGAAGCCGCTGACGAGCAAGGGCTCCAGCCCGAGGGTCTCGCCTTCGCCGAGCACGAGCGAAGCGGGGACGCCGGCGCGGTCGCATGCGCTCAGCACGGCGGCTTCGCCGGCCGATGCGACCCACCGCGCGATGCCTGCCTCCACGGATTCGCGGCTCGCCTCCCGGCCGCCGGCAGTTGCGAGCGAAGGCTCGCGCGCCCAGGCGTCGTCGATCTCGGGCGAGAGCGCCGCCCACCGGGCGTCGTCCTGGACTTCGAGGACCAGCCAGCGGTCGTCGCCGAGGTGGTAGGCGCCGGACGGCGTGTGGCCCGGACGGCAGTTGCCCTGGCGCGGCGGGACGGCACCGGTCTGCTGGTAGGAGAGGAGAGCCTCGGAAACCAGCGGCAGGAAGCCTTCGAGCTGAGCGCATTCGAGGAGGCGCCCCTTGCCGTCGCGCGATCGGGATTCGAGGGCCGCGAGGACGGCGAGGGTGCCGCCGAGCCCGCTGACGGGGTCTCCGCAGGCGTTGCTGAGCATAGTGGGGGGGCCGCCTTCGTAGCCGACGAGCGAGGAGAGGCCGGACATGCCTTCGATGGTGTTACCAAAGACGACATAGCCACTTTCAGGGCCATCGGCGCCGAATCCGGGCTGGCGAAGCATGACGAGCGACGGGTTGCGGGCGCTCAGGACGTCGTAGGTCAATCCGAGCTTCTCGATGACGCCCGCGGCGAAGTTCTCGACGACTACGTCGGCCGTCGCTATCAGGTCGACCACGAGCTGGTGGCCGCGCGGGGTTGCCAGGTCCAGCGTGATGCCGCGTTTGCCGCGGTTCACGGTGTTGAAGACATGGCTGCGTTCGTGGAGGTCCATGCCATCGCCGTCGCCCGGGGGGCGGGAGCCTCGCCACCAGTCGAAGTGGGTGTGGCTCTCCACCTTGATGACATCGGCGCCCATGGCGGCCAGGTTGAGGCCCACGAGCGGCCCTGCCCAACCCATCGAGAGGTCGACGACGCGGAGGGCGCCCGGCCGCCAGGGGCCGTCGCCCGTTTCGCGCTGGCCGGGCCCGGCTTGGGCGCGGATGCGCGCGGGCGGCCCCGGCACGCGGAACTCGCGGCCCGCCGGAGTTGTGACGGTGTGCCAGCTCTTTCGCGCCTTCAACTGGGGCGAGGCGAGGACCTCTGCCATATCGGGGTGGCCCGAGGCGGGGACGCGCCGGCCCCGGGGTTCGTGGGAGGGCCGCCCGCGCGCCCCCGGCGCCGTCCGGGCCATGGGCGGAGGTCACCGCGCGCGGGCCCGCACGTACAGGGAAACCCCCAGCGCCCCGGTGCCGGGGCCGACCGCCGTGAAGGGCCGCGCCCGGAGCCTGT
>CALMIW010000582.1 GCA_937864275.1 uncultured Dehalococcoidia bacterium | reverse complement strand
CCGGTGCGCGCATCGAAGGCCGGCCGGCGCCTCCCCGTGCCCGGCTGGACCGGTGAGCACGAGTGGCTCGGTTCCGTGCCCTTCGACCAGCTGCCCCGCACCATCAACCCGGCCGAAGGCTTCGTCGCCACGGCGAACCAGCGCGTCATCGCCTCCGATGAGCCGTACATCAGTGCCTACTTCGCTTCGCCCTCCCGCGCCGACCGGCTGGTCGAACTGCTGGGGACGGGCGAAACGCTCACCCCCGACGTCGTCTCCGGCTTCCAGGACGACACAACGTCGAAGCCCGCCCGCACCTGGGCGCGCTTCCTCGCCGGCCAGGGTCCGCTCGATGGCGATGCTGAACGGGCACGGGCGATGCTCGCCGCCTGGGACGGGAACTTGCTGCCGGAGCGCGGCGAACCGCTGCTCTACGCCTACTTCCGCCGCGCCGTGATGCGCGAACTGTTCGCCCCGGTGGTCGGCGAAGACACCTGGGCATTCCTCACCACCGACCTTAACCCCGGACTCGGCCGGATTGCCGCGGGGCTCGTCGCCGAGGTCGTCGCCCACCTGCACGAGGGCGCCCAGCCGCCCGATGGCCGCCCCTGGCCGGCCGTCATCGCGCCCGCGCTCGAACAGGCATGGCGGAACACCGTCTCCCTCGCCGGGGACAATCCTGCCGCCTGGCGCTGGGGAGACAAGCACCAGACCGGTAGCCGGAACCCGCTCAGCGCCGTCTTCCCCGATGCCGGTCTCGATCCCCCGTCGGCGGGCATCGGCGGAGACGCGGACACCATTAAGAACGCCGGCTACGGCATCAGCGGGAAGCGCGATTTCGTCATCAGTCAGACGTCGGTCTATCGCCAGGTCGTCGACTTCGCCGAACCGGACGCAGCTTCATACATCATTCCCGGTGGTGTCTCGGGCGATTCGCGCAGCCCGCACTTCGCCGACCAGCTGCCGCTCTGGGCGGCGTGCCAGCGCATCCCGATGCACCGGCTGGCCGGGGAGGAGTTGCCCCTGTGGCGAGGACTCTCGCCGGAATGACCGTCTCGCTGGACGGTTTCATCAGCGTCCGCAAGCCTGGCGCGGAAACGCGTTAGCCTCTCTGCCTGGCACGGCGAGTGCGGACGGTCACTCCCCCGGAGGGTTGGCTTCGAAGACCTCGGGGCCGATGAGGAGTCCGTCAGGCAGCTCGCCCCCGGCATCCACCGATTCAAGGAGCGACTCGCACCGCTCTTCCGCACAGACGTCGACGCCGGCGGAACCAGCCCATGCGAGCCAGAGAACGATTGCCGCCACGCCCCACGCGGTGGCCCCGGCGAGATAGAGCAAGGCCCCGGTGCGGTTCGGCTGGAGCGCATCCCGCTGGTGGATGCCGGCCGCGGCGATCAGCAGCAGGGCCGCGGCTGCCATGGCAGAGGTCGCGTCTGTCATTCGCGTCCGAGTCTACCGGAAGCTGCTTCGCCCGGGTGTTAAGACTTCCGGCTCAGACGTTGAACAGGATGTTCAGGATGTCCCCGTCCTGGACGATGTACTGCTTGCCTTCGGTGCGAAGCAAGCCGCGCTTCTTCGCCTCCGCTTCCGAACCGCAGGCGACGAGGTCTTCGAAGCGGATAACCTCCGCCCGGATGAAACCGCGCTGCATGTCCGAATGGATCTCGCCTGCCGCTTCGGGAGCCTTGGCGCCCTTGTGCACGGTCCAGGCGCGCGCTTCCTTGGGGCCGACGGTGAAGAAGGTGATCAGGTGCAGCAGCTCGTAGCCCGAGCGGATGA
>CALMIW010000581.1 GCA_937864275.1 uncultured Dehalococcoidia bacterium | reverse complement strand
TGTTCGCCGGCACACGGCCTGATTCCCGCCTCAACGTCCACGATTCCCGGAGGGGACACCCGCGTGCTCTGTATCGAACCGGCAAAGCTTTCCGATGCCGAAGCCATCCATCAACTCGTGACCTACTGGGCCGACAAGGGCGACATGCTCCACCGGCCCATCGGCGAGATCTACGAAGCGATCCGCGACTTCAAGGTCGCGCGCCTCGACGGCGATGTCGTCGGCACGGGCTCGCTCCACATCATGGGCTCCGACCTGGCCGAGGTGCGCTCGCTCGCCGTCGCCGAAAACGTGCAGACGCGCGGGATCGGCGCGGGCATCGTAGCGGCCTGCCTGGACGACGCCCGCGGCTTCGGGCTGGACCGGGTGTTCGCGCTCACCTACAAGCCGGGCTTCTTCGAAAAGCAGGGCTTCCGCCTGGCCAACGTGATGGAGTTCCCGCAAAAGGTGTGGAACGAATGCGTGCGCTGCCCGTTCTTCACGAACTGCAAGGAAGTCGCCGTCGTCCTGGACCTCCAGACAGACCTCAGTGTGCCCCTCGCCCGCGACTGACCGTCGCCTGCCGGCCAAGGGCTGACGACCGAAACGAAACGCGGCGACCAACTGGTCGCCGCGTTTGTCGTAAGGCTGACGCCGCTGTTAGGCGGCTAGTTCTTCTTGCCGCCGCCCGGGTTGTCCGGCTTCTTCTCCGCGGACTTGCCGGGGCCGCCCGAGTCCTCTTCCCCTTCCGAAGTCGCGTCTCCCGAGTCGTCACCGCCGTCGCCCTTGTCCGGGCCGTTCCCGTTCGGGTTCGGGTCGTGGTCGTGCTTGTCGTGACCGTTGGCCTGTCCGTTGCCGGGCCGGTCTTCGTCGTGGCCGTTGCCAAGCCCGCGCGATGTGCCGCCCGGCTTGTCGTCCTCGTCTTCGGCCTCGTCGGCGGGGTCATCGCCGGTCGCACCGTCATCGTCGCCGGTGTCTTCATCGTCGTCGGTTTCGCCGTCGTCGTTCTTCGCGCCGTTCTTGCGGTGGTCCGCGCTGTTGCCGACCTCACAGCCGACGGGCCCGCCGGGGCTCGCGAAGGGCGGCTCTCCCTGGCCGAAGAGCACGTCGTCGCAGCCCTTACCGTTGGCGTGGGGGTCGGTTGCTTCGTCGCTTGGGGCGTCCTCCGGTGCCGCGGCGCCGGTGGAGTCGCCTGGCGCCGCTTCCGGGGTCGCCTCAGGCGTGGCCTCGGGCGTTTCGGCCGAGACGGCGCCCTGGTTCAGCCCCGGGGCGTTCGCCGTGTTGCCCGGCTGCGAGCCCGGCTGGCCGAAGTCCTCGGCCGCCTCGTTGCGGACCTCCAGGTCCTGGCGCGTCTCGCCGCTGTCTCCGCCGATGCCCAGCGTCGAGGCCGCGGACTCGATCGCGTCCAGCGTGCCGGAAATGGGCGATTCGCCGGCGGCGGCGCCCACCACGCCAACCGCCAGCAGCGGCGCCACGATCGCGGCGCCCGCGAACGTGAACCGGGCAGCCGGCGCCGGCCGCGCCGAGTTCCGGAGCGCGGCCAGCATGCCCGAGCGAATCGTCGTCGCCGTCGCTTCCGGGAGCGATTCGCCTGAGAGCGGGCCGAAGTACTCGGCAGCCTCTTCGACCGGGTCGTTGGAATCGTCGAAGGTCGAGCGGAGCGGGTTATGCATGACTGGTGTCTCCCGTGGTGTTGGCAGTGGTGAGCTGGGCGCGCAGGTTCTGGAGCGCCCGGTGCTGCAGGGATTTGACCGCCCCGGGCGTTCGCCCGGTGAGCGTGGCGACGGTCTCGATCGAGTGGTCTTCGACGAAGCGGAGGTGGATGACCTCGCGCTGATCGTGCGTCAGGCGGCCCAGCGCGTCCAGCGCCATCGCCGGAGCGCTGCTCGCCGGCTCGGGGGCCGGGAGCACCGCGTTGCGTTCTCGCTGACGTTTGCGCAACGCGTCGAGGCTGCGGAACTTGGCGATCGCCAGCAGCCACGCCGCGATGGGGCGGCCGCGTTCGCGGTAGCGGCGGATACCCTCGATGGCTTCGAGGAAGACCTGCCCGGTAATGTCCTCGGCCAGTTCGCGGTCGCGGACCTGGGAGAGCGTCGCCCGGTAGACGAGGTCGCGGTGGTCCTCGAAGAGCGCGGTCCAGGCGATGACGTCGCGCCGCCGGAGTGCTTCCAGCGTCGCGCCGGCTTCGCGGGCGGGCCGCGCCGTCGTGAGGATCGCCCGGTTCGAAAACTCAGAGGTTTCGTGCATCACTGCTTACAAGAGCGTACGCAGCGGCCCGGAGGATACGGTGGAGAGTTACCGGCGCGTAAACAGTCTGGGCACGTTGCGTAACTTCAGCCGCAGCAGGGTTCGAATGTGTCCATCGCGGCGTTTGGGAGCGTCTCGGCGTTCACGCCGATGCCTGTCGCCGCGGAGACCGTGATGCACATCGACGGGCTCAGTTCGGCGATCCGGTTCAGATGGTGCGTCAGGCGTGCGGCCACGGCGCCCGCGGCGGTGACGCCGGTGCCCTGGAGCGCGATCCCGAACGTGGTCCCCGTGAACCGTCCGACGATGTCGGTGCCGCGCGTCAGTTCGCGAATGCGGGCCGCAACGTGGCGCAGCGCGTCCTCGCCGTTGCCGCTCCCGAGGCCGGCGACCTTCACGACCAGGAACGAGAGCGGTGCGCGCGGCGCGATCCGTCCCATCGCCTCGAGCCCTTCGAGGAGCGCGGCGCGGGTCGCCATGCCCGTGGCGGGGTCGGTCTGGCGGGCCGGCACCACGGCCGCGCCGGGCCGGACGGCCTCAGCAGGCGTCTGGGCGCCAATCAGGCGAAGGTA
>CALMIW010000580.1 GCA_937864275.1 uncultured Dehalococcoidia bacterium | reverse complement strand
AGGGCCGGGTGCGCGATTGCCCCGGCCCCGCCGGCCCGCGTACAGTCGCCGCACTTCCCTCCCGGAGCGACCGATGCCACAGCCACCGAACCTCGAGCACCTCATGTCCGTCAGCATCACCCTCCGACCGAAGAGCCCGGTGATCCCAAACGGCCCACAGGGCACGCGCGTGGTCGCCATCGTTACCGGCGGCACCTTCGAAGGTCCGAAGCTGCGCGGCACCGTGGATGACTCCGGCGGCGACTGGGTGACGCTCCGCGCCGACGGCAGCATCAAACTCGATGTCCGGGCGCTTCTCCACACGCACGACGGCGCCGAGATCTTCATGCACTACGAGGGCATCGGCCTCCGCCAGGAAGACGGCTCGCTCAAGCTCGCCACCGCCCCGCTCTTCGAGACCGGCGACGAACGGTACGCCTGGCTGAACCACGTCCAGGCCGTGAGCACCGGCGCCAGCAGCGGCGGAGTTGTCACCTACGAGGTGTTCGCCGTCCGGCCGTAGCAGGCTCCCCCGGCTTTCTGCTTTCCGGCTCCCTTGGTGTACGCTCGTTGGCGATGGAAGAGGTCTACATCGTCGACGCGACGCGGACCCCGTGGGGGAAGTTCGGCGGCGCGCTCAAGGAACACTCCGCCGCCGATCTCGGCGCACTGCTCATCCGTACCCTCGTCGCCCGGAACGCCTTCGAAGCCTCCGAGGTGGAGAACGTCATCCTCGGACAGGTGCTCCAGGCGGGCGCCGGCCAGCTCCCGAGCCGCCAGGCCCTCATCGATGGCGGCCTGCCCGTCACGACTCCCAGCACGCTGGTGAACAAGGTCTGCGGCAGCGGCATGCGCGCGGTCGTCGTGGCCTCCCAGCAGATCCGTCTCGGCGAAGCCAGCCTCGTCGTCGCGGGCGGCATGGAATCCATGAGCAACGTGCCCTACTACGATACCCACACGCGCTGGGGCGCCCGCATGGGTAACAAGACGCTCGTCGACGGCATGGTCTACGACGGCCTCTGGTGCGCTTTCGATGACGTCCACATGGCGAACCAGGCCGACGACATGTCGGCGAAGCGCGAAGTTTCGCGCCTGGAGATGGACGAGTGGAGCGTTCGCAGCCAGAAGCGCTGGGGCGCCGCCTTCCAGGCCGGCCACTTCGAACAGGAAATCACGCCCGTCCCCAACAAGCGCGACCCCAACCACGTCGCCCTCGCGAAAGACGAAGGCCCCCACCCGAACTCGACCGTCGAGCGCCTCGGCCGCATCAGCCCGGTCTGGGGCACGAAAGCCATCACCGCCGGGAACGCCCCGGGTGTCACCGATGGCGCCGCGATGCTCATCCTCGCCGGGCAGGACCGCGCGCTGGCCGCTGCCGAACGGCCCCTGGCCCGCATCGTCGCGTGGTCGGAGGCGGCGACCCGCCCGGCCGAGTACCCGGTGGCATCGGCCCACGCCATCAGGAAGCTGCTCTCGAAGGCCAGCCTCGGCATCGAGGATATCTCCGTCATCGAAGTGAACGAGGCATTCGCCTGCGTGCCCCTCATCTGCGGCCAGGAACTCAACTGGGACGATGACCTCGTGAACCGCTGGGGCGGCTCCGTCGCCATTGGCCACCCCATCGGCGCCAGCGGCGCGCGACTCGTGATGACCGCCGCCTACCAGCTGAAGGAATCCGGCGGGCGCTTCGCCATCGCCGCCATCTGCTCCGGGGCCGGCCAGGGCGACGCCGTCCTGCTCGAACGCGTCTAGCCGTCCAGGCCCAGCCGCTTGGACATATCGACGACCGTCTCTTCGCCGCGCGCGTGCTTGTAGCGGTTGGTGACCACGTAGCCGAGGCGTTCGTAGAGGGCGATGTTTCGCGGAAGCAGCGTCCGCACGCTGATCCGCGCCTCCGCCCGGCCCTTCGCGAAGGCGTGCGCTTCCATCGCGAGCATCATCGCCGCGGCGACACCGCGGCCCCGGTAGGGCGGCAATACCGCAAGCCGGCCGATGTACACGTGGTCGTCGCGCAACTCGAAGCGCCCCGAACCGACAGTTTCGTTGCCCAGCCGGGCGAGCACCGCTCCCCCGAGGGCAATGTGCCCCGCGACATCCTCCACGGTCTCCCACATCGCGCTCGAAGGAACGGTCAGGACACTCTCGTACTCTGCGAAGGCGGCCCTCATGATCTCGCGGACAAGCGGCGCCGCTTCGGGACCGGCAAACGAGAGGGTGAGAGGCCCGGGTGTCATTCGACGTCGATCGCGAACAGGCCGCGGAGCCGCCCGGCTATCTCATCGACGCCTTTGACGACACCTGACGCCACGCCGATGACGAGTTCATAGGCTGCATCCTCGTCAGGCACACAGAGCACGCCGTTCAGCCGGAAGAACGTGTCCATGGCGGCAAACGCCACACGCTTGTTGCCGTCGAGAAACGGATGGGCGATGGCCAAGGACTCCAGGAGGGCCGCGGCCTTCTCAGCAAGTGTGGGGTAGGCATCGTGCCCGAACACCGACGCCCGGGGCCTCGCCACGGCGGCCTCGAGCTTCTCCTCAGAAACAAGCACTGGCGCCTGGCCTTCTGACTGCATCAGCTCTCGATGAATCCGAACGACCTGGTCCATCGACAGGTAGCGCGCGGTCACTCTGCCAGGCGCTTCAGCAAGCCGCGATTCGCGGATAGGGACGCTCCGAACGCATGGAGAAACTCCGGGTTCTCAGGGTCGCTCTCCCGGGCACGTTCCACCTCCTTCTCGATGAGCTCCTCGACAGTCTGGTTCGCGCGATCTGCCTGCCGGCGAAGCCACTCATGCAGTTCGTCGTCGATCGTGATGG
>CALMIW010000579.1 GCA_937864275.1 uncultured Dehalococcoidia bacterium | reverse complement strand
CGAACCGGGGCCGCCCCCGAGGGTGCTTCCAACGAAGTTGGGGGCGCCGGGGAGGAACCCCCCCGCCATGCCGAGCTTGTTGGTCTGGTAGCTGCTCATGTAACCGTTCTGGCAGCGCTCGCAGACGAATTTGAACTGGAAGCCCATGTCCGTCGAGAGGTCTTCGTGGTTGCCGGTGAACTCAATCGCGGTGCTCAAAGCCGCCTCCGGTTTCGATGCTGGTAACCCAAGGGTGACCAACCGGCCGAATACGGTCTGTGAAGAAAGTCGCGCACACCGGCCATGCGGACCGCTACCCGAGGCGCACCAGGGTCCGGCCCTTCACCTTGCCGCCCAGGATGTCTGCGCAGACCGCCGCGACCCCGTCGAGGTCGGTCTCAACGGCGATCGAGTCGAGAAGGCCCTTCGGCTTCAGGTCCCTGCCCATCCGCGCCCAGACGTGCTGGCGCTTCGGCATGGGGCAGAACACCGAGTCGATCCCAAGAAGGCTGACGCCGCGGAGGATGAACGGGAAGACCGTCGTCGGGACGGCGTTGCCGCCTGTCAGGCCACTGAGCGCGATGCTGGACCCGTACTTCATCGTCCGGATCAGGTAGGCCGTGGTGGCACCGCCCACGGGGTCGACTGCCCCGGCCCAGCGCTCCGTCTCCATCGGCCGGTTGCTCTCGGCACTGACGTCCTCTCGCGACAGGATCTCGGTGGCGCCCAGCGAGCGCAGGAAGTCGTGCTCCGTTGCCTTGCCGGTGCTGCCGGCGACGGTGTAGCCGAGCTGGGCCAGCATGCTGACGGCAGTGCTGCCGACGCCACCGGTGGATCCGGTAACGATGACGGTTCCCTGGTCCGGGCGGAGGCCGTTGTGCTCCAGCGCCTCGACCGACATCGCCGCTGTCATTCCGGCCGTGCCGAGTGCCATCGCCTCCTTCGTGGTGAGGCCTTCGGGGAGCGGCATCACCCAGTCGGCGGGGATGCGCGCCAGCTCTGCGAACCCGCCAGGGTGAGCGACGCCCACGTCGTAGCCGGTCACGACCACCTTGTCGCCGCTGGAGAACCGGCTGTCAGACGATTCGGCCACGGTCCCCGCGAGGTCCACGCCCGGCACCATCGGGTAGCTCCGCAGCACCCGGCCGTTCGGGCTCAGCGCGAGCCCATCCTTGTAGTTGATGGAGCTCCACTCGACCCGGATCGTCACCTCCCCCGCTGGCAGGTCGCTCTCGCTCAGTTCCTTGGTGGCGACGGTGAAGGCGTCTCCCTGCTTGTCGACGACGATGGCCCGGTATCCCATGGAACGCTCCCCCAGTGACGTAGTCCGGCAAGCGTGCTGTGGCCGTGCCGAACTCGCAAGTTTCGCGGATATACTGCCTCACCCCCGATGGGAGACCGCGCTCCATGACCGCTATCGCCGACCGGACACTCCAGTCCGAATTGCACGACCTCGTCATGCCCCTCCTCTCGCGCTGGAAGGTGCCCGGTATCGCCATCGCGACGTGGCAGGATGGCCAAATCCGCGAAGCCGCTTTCGGGACGGCGAACCTCGAAGCCGGTCATCCCGTCACGCCTGGAACGGTGTTCCAGATCGGCTCCATCACCAAAGTCTTCACCGCCACGGCCGTGATGCAGCTCGTCGATGCGTGGCGGATTGACCTCGATGCGCCCGTGGTGCGCTACCTCCCGGACTTCCGATTGAGCACTCCCGAAGCGACCGGCGCGCTGACCGTCCGCCACCTTCTCACCCACCACACGGGCTTCTGGGGCGACGACTTCACCGATCGGGGCTCGGGAGACGATGCCCTGGCGAAAGCGGTGGCTGCTCTCTCCGGCGTTCGCCAGCTGACTCCGCCCGGAGAGTCCTGGGCGTACTGCAACGCCGGCTTCCAGGTGCTCGGCGCCATCCTCGAGCGGTTCCACGGCAAACCCGTGGAGGACGTCATCCGTGACCGCGTTTTCAAGCCGCTCGGCCTCGAACGCACGACGTTCCGCGTCGGAGAGGCGATAACCAACCCCGTCGCTGTCGGATACAACACGCTCACCACAACCGAACCCGAAGTCGCGAGGCCGTACGCCATCACCCGGGCGATGGCCGCGGCCGGGACGATCATGGGTACCGTCGGCGATCTTCTGAAGTTCGCGGCGTTCCACCTGGGCGATGGGAAGGCGAACGACCTCCGGCTCCTCTCTCCCGGCGCCGTCGCCGAGATGCAGCACGAACAGGTCGCCGCTGCCAACATGGCGCCTCACTGGGGTCTCGGCTGGTGGATCCAGGATGCCGCCGGGACCAAGACCATAGGCCACGGCGGGTCGACGAACGGACACCGCGCACTGCTCCCGATCGTGCCCGAAAAGCGCTTCGCCTGCGCCATGCTCACAAACGGGAGCAACGGGGCGGCCGTCTACAACCGGGTCGAACGCCACCTCCTCGCGGAGGCCGGCGCGCCGCGGGTCGACCCCCAGGAGGGCCGGCTGCCCGGCGCGGCCATGGCCAACCTCGCCGGCCGCTACCACGCGCCCGGCGGCGACATCACCGTCGGGGCCGATGGCGATCGCCTTGTCATCGACACGGCCGTCAGGAACGCGCTCACCGGTGCTGAATACGCCGCGCCCACTCGTCGCGCCGCTGCCATCGGAGACACCGAGTTCGTCATCAAGGACACGGAGATGGAAGGCTCTCGCTTCGATTTCCTCCTCCACCCCGACGGCACGCCGCGCTTCCTCCGCCTCGGCGGCCGCCTCTACGACCGCGTGGCGCACGACGCCGTAACGCCCCTCACGCCGGAGTGAGGCCTGGGGGTTAGGTGCTCCGAATTCGTCCGGATAGGCGAGGCCGGTGTCCGCCGGCGAGACGCCCGGATACGCTTGCAGCATGTCGAACGCTGATCAGATCGCAGACGATATCCAGCGGTACCGGCGCAACCTGCGGGATGAAGTCGACGGTGCCGCGCTCTATCGCCTGCTCGCCGACGCCGAGCGAGACCCGCACCTCAAAGAGGTGTATTCGCGCCTGGCGGTGAGCGAAGACCGCCATATGGCGCTCTGGGCCGATCGGCTCCGGGCCGCCGGTGCCGAAGTCCCCCATTACAAGCCGTCTCTGAGGGTGAAGACCCTCGGCTGGATTGCCCGCCGATTCGGCACCAGTGTCGTTAGCCCCATAGTGACGCGAATGGAGATGTCGGCTACCGCCGTCTACGACAATCAGCCGGAGGCGGTGGCGGCGAACCTTCCCGCCGACGAGCGTTCACACGCGCGCCTCTTTCGCGAGATCAGTCGCAATGGCAAGCAGGGGGACGTGGACATCGCGCGAATCGAAGGCCGCCACCGTTCGGGGAGCGGTAACGCCCTCCGCGCGGCCGTGCTCGGCGCGAACGACGGGCTCGTTTCGAACCTGTTGCTCGTCATGGGAGTCGCGGCTGCGGCGCCGGGGCGGGACTTCGTTCTCCTCGCGGGAGTGGGCGGTCTACTGGCCGGCGCGATCAGCATGGCCCTCGGCGAGTGGATCAGTGTCCGAAGCTCGGCCGAAGCGTTTGAGCGGCAGGTGGCCATTGAGCGCGAGGAACTCGAGGCGAACCCCGAGGAAGAGGAAGAGGAACTCGTCCTCATCTACCAGGCGAAAGGGCTTTCCGAGACTGACGCCCGGGTGACCGCGAAACGCATCCTGGCGACTCCCCAGACCGCGCTGGACACCCTCGTCCGGGAAGAGCTCGGGATGTCCGCGTCCGAGGCCGGGAATGCCTGGGTTGCCGCCGGCACGTCATTCGTAACGTTTGCCTTTGGCGCCGTCGTCCCGATCCTCCCCTGGCTGTTCGTGGGCGGGAACGTGGGCCTGGCTCTCAGCGGCGTGCTGAGTGCCGCGGGACTGTTCTTCACCGGCGCGGTCACCACGCTCTTCACCGGCCGCAGTGTCCTCTTCTCCGGGACGCGCATGGTCCTGTTTGGCGCGCTGGGTGCGGTCGTGTCGTTCGCGGTAGGTGGACTGATTGGCGCGGGCACGGGGATCTGATCGCGTCAGACCTCTATCTCGATCGTGAGCCTGTGCTCGGTCGTGCGGATCGATGTCCCCCTGTATTCCAGCCCGCCCGCCAGCGAATCGAGCCGGTCCCGAAGCGGCGCCTCGAG
>CALMIW010000578.1 GCA_937864275.1 uncultured Dehalococcoidia bacterium | reverse complement strand
CGGCCTCGGCGCAGGTGGCCGGGATGATCGGTGGTGCGGGTCCGCCGGCGTCGTGCGCGCGCGTGAGGTTGGCGAGGTGCGCGGCGAAGTCGGCGTTGTCCAGGATCGCATGGTTCGCGAGGCCCGCGGCAGCATGCGCCTCCGCCCAGCTCTGTGCTATTCGGACCAGCACGCCCCCGAGGTCGAACACGACAATCCGGATCCCGTGTGGATTCATCGCGGCTATGCCGGCCCGAACGCTTCCGCCGCAGCCTCGCCCGAACGCACGGCGCCTTCCACGCAAGCCTGGTGTGTCCAGTCTCCCGCGAACACGATAGGCGGCCTCCGTGCATAGGCGGCCATCCGCGTGAAGTGGCCCGGCGCCATCGTCGGGACGGCGTGCCGCCACTTCACCAGGTGTTGGACCTTCCACGCCTTCAGCGGCGGCAACTCCGGGACGATGGCCGCGGCCCCTGCCCAGAGCCGGTCCGCCACCTCGAAGTCGGGGAGGTCGATGAGTTCCCGGTTGTGCGCTTCGTTCGCGCAGACCAGCGCCCATTGCCAGCCGGGCGGACACGCGCCCCACGCGCCGTCTTTCGAAGACTGCCACTCGACGCTCGCGATGAGCCCCATCGGCATCGGGCGCTTGTGCAGCCGCGCTGGAGCATCTCCCGGCATTGCCAGGTACAGGCGGCACTGCCCTGAATAGTCGATGCGTTCGTAGTTCAGCTGCGCTACCCAGCGAGGCTCGGTCGCCCGGGTCACGAACGCGTTGCCGGCCGGTGGGGGCACCGCTACCACGATGCCGTCGAACCCCGCGCCCATGCTGTTCGCGACGATTTCGAGCTTGGAACCGCTCTGCCGGATCATCTCAACCCGGGTGTTCACCCGCACGTTCACATGTGTGGCGATGCGCTGCCATGGAGCGTCCATGCCTTCGCGCACCTGGAAGTACTGCGCGCGGGAGGCCGCGATCCACGACCGCAGGAACTCCGCGGATTGCTCGGCCAGGGGTGCGAACAGCCCTTCGAACATCGGCGCGAACAGGAACCGCTCCGCCGTGGGGCTCACGGGTTTCAGGTGCTCGCTTGCCGTTTCGTTGTCGTTGAACGTGCGAAAGCCCAGCGGCGGATAGCCGTCGAGCCAGTGCAGCCAGTTCCGCAGGCGTTCCCGTTCGTCCCCGGGGATGAGGTGTTCGCCGGCGGGCGTCCGCGGCAGCCCCGCCCCGATGAACGAGTTGCCGTCCACCAGCAACTCCGACGGCCCGGACGCCTTCATCGGCTGCAGGCGGCCGGTCTCGCCGAGTTCCTCGAACAGCCTCAGCGTCCGTGTGTACGCACTGGTCAGCCAGCCGGCGCCGGTATCCAGGTGATGGCCTGGGGCGAAGTGCGCCGTCCGCGTTCGCCCGCCGACGTACGGTTGGGATTCGAAGACCGTTACCCGGTGCCCGGCCTGGATCAGCCGGTAGGCAGCCGTCAGCCCGGCGGCGCCTGCACCAATCACGGCAATCTGCATCGATTCGAGTATACGAAGCCGGGGAACCCCGGCCATCACCAGCTGTGCAATCTCCGGGTAACAACCTGGGAAACGTAGGATTTGCCCGTGCCTTAGACTCCGCGGGCGAACACACTGCTCGGAGGCGCGCATGGATTGGACTTCGGAAGCATCGGTGGCGATGGGTGTCGCGGAGCGTCCGTTCCGCGTTACCCGGGACGGAGACACCATCCCCGGCATCCTCTGGCTACCGGAATCGGCGTCCGCGCCAGTCCCGCTCGTCCTCATGGGCCACGGAGGGCAGAGCGAGAAGCGCAATCCCAACGGCCTCGCCCTGGCCCGCCGGTTCGTCCGGCGTCATGGAGTCGCCGTCGCCGCCATCGACGCGATCGACCACGGCGAACGCGGCCCCATCGTCGTTACCGAAGATCCCGCCGGCCACCCCGATTACATCGCCCTCTGGAAGAACCCCGGGACGTTCGACCGCATGAACGCCGACTGGCGAGCGACGCTCGATGCCCTCGTGTCGCTACCCGCCATCGATGGCGCCCGCGTGGGCTACTGGGGGCTCTCCATGGGCACGATGCTGGGTCTGCCGTTCGTCGCTTCCGAGCCTCGCATCAAGGCCGCCGTCCTCGGGTTGTGCGGCTTCGCCGGTCCGAGCGCCATCCGCGGCCGCTTCGGCGAACGGCATCGTGCCGATGCCCCGAACGTCACCGTCCCGACGCTGTTCGTCGTCCAGTGGGACGATGAGCGATTCGACCGTGTTAGTGCATTCGAGCTCTTCGGCATGCTCGGCGCCAGCGACAAGCGCATGCATGTCTACCCGGGGCTTCACGCGGAAGTCCCACCCGAGGGGACCGACGCCACCCGCGAATTCCTCGCCGCCCGCCTCTGACCCATGCTACGCGGTCCGGGCGTCTCCCCTTCCCCGCGAGTCGGGGGTCTTCTCGACCACGAAGCGGGCCGCTGCTGCCTGCCGCTCCGACGGGGTCTCGACGGGAATAGCCGGCGGCTCCGGGCGGAGCGCGTCGCCGTTTACGGACCACTCCTCCAGGATTGCCCTGGCGATTTCGTGAGCGTCCGGCCGGTAGGTGCCCGCCTGGACTTGCTTGCGCAGTTCCATCACGCGGCGAGTGCGCTCATCGAACGCGATCGGCTCGTTGGACGGAGTGCTTTCCGGTGTACGCGTGGTGTCTGCCATGTGAAGTCCCTCCAGAAGGGTTACACCTTAGGAAACGGCAGGTTGCGGACATTCCCGTAGTGCCTCTTACCGCGTTCTGTCGGTTTCTTCACACAGGTAACGAAGGGTTTCCCCTCCCAACGTCCGTGGATGTCCGGCCTCCGGGTCCCGCACGCCTACTCGCGCGGCAGGCCGAGTCCCCGCGTCGCGATCACGGAGCGCTGGATTTCGCTCGTTCCGCCTTCGATCGTGTTCGCCGCACTCCGCAGCAGGCTGTACCGGTAGGGCGCCGCCTTCGAGGCCGGGCGGTGCGCCTGGCCCTCCATCCCGAACACCTGCATGGCGGTCGTCGAGATCCGCTGCTGCAGTTCGGCGCCGAAGAGCTTCGCCATCTGCGCCTCCCGGGTCGGGGCAATCCCTGTCTTCTCCTGCTGCGAGGCGATGTAGTAGGCCATGTTCCGCAGCAGCGCCACTCCTATCGCCTCGTCCACGAGCCGCTGCTTCACCGCGTTGTCGATGCGCGGCTTCGTTTCGCGCAGGTACGCCACAAGGTCGTCCACCATCCGCCGCGAATTGGACGTCGCCCCGATGGACGAGCGCTCGAAGTCGAGGCCGACCGCGACGTTGTACCAGCCCCGGTTCTCCTCGCCGACGAGGTTGGTCGCGGGGACGCGCACGTCTTCGAAGAACACCTCGTTGAACTCGTGCGTGCCGGCCATGTTCACCAGCGGGCGGATGGTGATGCCCGGCGTGTCCATCTTGATCGCGAACGTGGAGATGCCCTTGTGCTTCGGCACGTCCGGGTCGGTCCGCACCGCGAGCCAGCCCCAGTCGGCGTAGTGGCCGAACGACGTCCAGATCTTCTGCCCGTTGATCACATAGTCATCACCGTCGCGGACCGCGCGGGTCTGCATTGCCGCAAGGTCGCTCCCGGCGCTCGGCTCGCTGTAGAGCGTGCACCACAGGTCTGTGCCGTCGGCAATGCGCGACAGGTACTGTGCCTTCTGGTCCTCGCGGCCGTACAGCATCACCACCGGCCCCACCCAGGCGACGCCCATGTTCACCGTCCCCGGGACGCCGTGGTAGGCCATCTGCTCGTTGAAAATCAGTTGCTGCATCGGCGAGGCGCCAAGCCCGCCGTACTCCTTGGGCCAGGGTAGGGCCAGCCATCGCTTCGCCGCGAGCCTCGTCATCACGTCTCGCTCAATCGCCAGCCCTTCTTCGAACGACTCGTGCTCCGTGTCCCATCCGGGTGGGAGCCCCTGCTCGATGAAGTCGGTGACTTCCCGCTGGAATGCGGCCTGTTCGGAGGTGAGACGGAAGTTCATCAGCGGTTCTCTCAGTCAGCGTAGTGCTTCGACAAGTTTACGCACCGTTTTCGCCCGTCGGGCGTCCGCACGAAATGGATGCGGATCTTGTCCGTCACCGAAGCCGACCAGAGCCCCTGCAGGTCGCCGGCGAGGGCATGCACCCTCAGCGAAGGGTGCTTCTCGTTCGAGTCCAGCAGGCCCATCGCCTTCAGGATGCGTGCCCGCTCCGCTGGGCTGAACTTCCGGTCGGCGAAGTCCTGGAAGTACTCCTCGCTGAACGTGAGCGAGTCGTAGTTCAATCAGCCTCCACCTCGGCCAGCGCTCGGAAGTCCGCCTCGGAGGCGGACCGCTCCCGGCCCTCCTTCAAGTCCTGGAGCCCGCGCTGAATACTCGCCAGCATGTCAGCTGTGTAAACCCACGCGTCTTCGCGCCTTACAACGACCACGGGCCGCAGGACGATGCGGTCTTCGCCCTCGACGTGCTCCACCTCGAACTCGGCTTCGTCCTCCAGTCGCAGACTCCTGCGAAGCTCGGCAGGAAGAGTAATGCGGCCTGTCTTGCTCATCGATACGCGTATTGCCATGTTGACAGATTACCACATTGCCAATGTGGCAGAACGACAACTTGGCGAGGTCTGGCCTTCTCCTGCCCGCCGGCCGATTCCTTAATGGAGGAGCGAAGCGATGGACTGCAGCGGATGTGGCTCGGCGATGCGCGACGACGCGCGCGTGTGTCTCTCGTGTGGCGAAGTCGTGCGGCGAAAGATCGCGCCGGCGGATCGCCTGCAAGCCGTCCCCGCCGGCGTGCCCCACTGGATAGCCCTCGACCCCCCGCGCGAAGCTGAAACCCTCTACTACGGGGCATCCCGCCTTCAACGTCTCCTCGCCGCGCTTGTCGATGGCCTGATCCTCGGCGCAGTCGGGTTGTTGCTCTCCATCCTGATGGGCGGCCTCGGCGCGACCCTCAACGACGACGGCACCGTGACGTTCCAGTGGGCCCGTCTCGTTGTCCCCCTGCTGGTGGGAGCTGCTTACTTCATCGCGTTCCCGGTTACATCGTGGCAGGGCACGCCAGGCAAGAAGTTCATCGGCCTGCGCATCGTCACCCTCGAGCACGAGCCCATTACCCTGCTGCAGTCGGTCGGCCGTTGGGGCGCCATGCAAGTCTGCTTCGGCATCGTGTTCCCGCTGGCCGCCATGGTGGCGCTGATTGGCTGCGTCGCGGTGCCCGTCGCCTTCCTCATCCTCATGGGCAACGGCCGCTCCCCGTGGGACGCGATGGCCGGCACGAAGGTCGTCGACTAACCGCCGCCAGCAGCCGGCGTCGGGCACCCCGGTTCGCGGGTCTCCCGGCAACGTGAACGTTTCGTCATCATCACGTAACAGCATTGACAGCAGCACTACACTCGACTCGGCCACGGGCTCACCCGCGACCTGCCGATGAGGTGTTCTGAGGGCACCAGAATCGAGGACCTGGTCCATGTCTCTCTTTATTGGCTACTACAGGCCAACCGCCACCTACCGTGAAGCGAACGAAGCACGCGCCCGCCAGGGCGAGACCGCGATCGACCCGAAGTTCGCCCAGATGGTCGTCGATCTCCCGCTCAAGTTGCCTGCCGGCTGCTCCATCCTCGGGTCCTACGGCCCGGGAGGGAATTCGCCGGACAACCCGCCCAACGTCATGATCCTCGAGACGTCCGACACCGCCCATCTGGGGTTCATCTCGAACTACTACGCCGGCTTCCTGCAATTCCAGTGGTTCCCGGCCACCTCCGTCGGAGCGAACAAGAACCAGCGCGAAGAGTGGCGCCAGGCGACTGCCGCCGCCCCTTCAACCGTCAAACGCTAACGACGAACGCCCTCAGAACACCCGGCGCTTGCCGCCACCCGCTGACACCCGGCACTGAAACCCACCTCCCGCGACCTATAATCCCTGCGTGCCGTCTCCATCCCCCAGCAACCCCCGCCTCGTCGTGCTCGATTCGCACGGCATCCTCTATCGCGCCTTCTTCGCCTTCGCGAACTCCGACAATCCCTTGATGACGTCGAAGGGCGAGCTCACCTTCGCCACCCACGGCTACGCCGAGACGCTCATCCGCGTGCTCGATCTGCTCAAGCCCACCCACATCTGTGCCGCCTGGGACGCCCACGGCCCCACCTTCCGGCACGAAGCCAGCGCCGCCTACAAGGCCACCCGCCGCGAGACCCCCTCGGAGCTGATCGTCCAGATGAAGCGCGTGCGCGAAATGCTCGACGCCTTCGGCATCCCTGTCTTCGAGATGCCCGGCTACGAAGCCGACGACGTTGCCGGCACCATCGCCAGGAAAGTTGCCGCTACCGGCATGGAAACCTACATCGCGACGCTCGATACCGACCTCGTCCAGCTCATAGGGCCGAACATCAACCTCTTCATGTTCCGGCCCTACCAGCGCGACACCGTCGACTACAACGAGACTCGCGCCGCCGAACGCTACGGCTTCAGCCCGAAATACATGATCGATTACAAGGCCCTCAAGGGAGATACGAGCGACAACGTCGAGGGCATCAAGGGCATCGGCGAAAAGACCGCCACCGACCTCATCCGCCAGTTCGGGGGAGTCCCCCAGATCTACGAGAACATCGAACTGACGAGGGGCGCGCTCAAGCAGAAGCTGATCGACGGCCGGGAAATCGCCTTCCGCAACCTCGACCTCGTCACCATCCATACCGACCTGCCCATCGAGTTCGACCTCGACAAGTGCCGGGTGAAGGACTTCGACCGCGAGAAGGTGATGGCCCTCTTCCGCGAGCTGGAGTTCCGCGTGCTTGCCCAGCGCCTCGACGAGGTCCTGGGGTCGAAACCAGCGCAAGAACTGCTGGAAGCCGAAACCGATTACGCCACCGTGGGCACCGAAGACGGGCTCGCCGATTTGGCGGCGGAGCTGAGCGCGGCGGGCTCCTTTGCTGTCGCCGCTGTCTCCTCGACCGGAGACACAGCCCACCCGCTGCTCCTCGGCCTCGCGT
>CALMIW010000577.1 GCA_937864275.1 uncultured Dehalococcoidia bacterium | reverse complement strand
TGGCGCCAGGTTCGAGAGCATCAAGGAACCAGCGGCCCCGCAACTGACGACTTCGAGCATCTCCGCAGGGTCCACGCCGCAGCAGCGCGCAAGATTGACGGCCTCGGCCGCCGCCAGCAGGTTCAGCCCGCCGGCGACCTGGTTGCAGAGCTTGACCACCTGGCCGGCGCCAGCCGGACCGACGTGGACGATCGTCTTGCCCATCGCCTGGAAGACGGGGAGGCAGCGCTCGAACACCGCGGCTTCACCGCCTGCCATGATGGCGAGCGTCCCGGCGATGGCGCCGACATCTCCGCCGGAGACCGGCGCGTCCAGCATGGAGACCTGCCGTTCGGCGAGTTCGCGGGCGACCTTCCGCGCGGTATCGGGCGAGATGGTGGAGCAATCGATGTAGACCGAGCCTGGCTTCGCACCGTGGATGACGCCTTCGGGGCCGAGGGCTACCTCCTCGACATCACCCGAGTTGGTGACGCAGCTGAGGGTGACTTCGGACGCGGCAGCAACCTTCGCAGGCGAGTCCTCACCCTGGGCGCCCGCTTCGAGCAGCGGCTTCGTACGCGAAGGGCTGCGGTTCCAGACCGTGACCTCGAAACCTGCCTTGAGGAGGTTGGCCGCCATGGGCGCCCCCATGATGCCGAGGCCGATGAACCCGACGCGCTTAACCGACATGAGAGCCTCCGGGAACGTAATGCCGTTCGAGGGAGGATATGCGGAGCCGGAGCAGCGGGGCTACCCTCGCTACGCGAGCGGAGCGTCCCACGGGAGCGTCTGGCGCTGCGGCTGGAGGATGGTCTTCAGGACGCCGTCTGCGACGACTGCGAGGATGTCGTAGCCGGCGTAGAGCGTGGGATCCATGCCGCGAAGCGCCCAGGAGAGCTTCTCCTCGTCCGCATAGGTGGCGGCCCCGAGGACGACCAGGGCGCGGGCATCCGCGGGCTGACGGAGGTTCGGTCCGGCTTCCTTCAACAGACGGCGCAGGTTGCGGCGGAGTGACGCGCTCCACTCCTCGTGCTCGGGCGCGGGTGTGCCGATCACACAGGACTGGCCGGCGCCAAGGTCGTTCGCGGTCCAGGCGTCGAAGGCGCGGATGGCCTGGCTCTCATCGGCCTCGGGTTGGCCGGCTGCGAGCACGATCCGCTCGGCCAGTTCCTCCCGTTCTTCCGTCGATGCGGGCAGTCGGAGCAGTTCTCCGGAGTTGAGCTGGAAGGTGCCTGGAACACGGTTCGTGAACTGGGCCCAGTGAGCCGCGAGACCACCGAGGACGGTGACCACCGAACCAGTGCTGCCGACGCGCCGGAGGTGAAGCGTGACGGGCCGCCGAAGTTCCAGGCGTCCATCCTCCAGCGGTGCGGCTTCTTCGAGGGATAGAAGGAGCTGGCTGAGCCCCGGCTCGAGTGCCGGCAGGGCAGCGCCGCGAGGAGCCCAGAGCGCTATCGAGCGGCCTTCCAGGTCGAGGCGGCGCTCGATGGCCGCGCGAGACGCCTCCCACTCGACGGTAGCGTCGGCAGCAACCGTGTTCAGGACTGACACCGAGAGGCCCCACTTGCGGCCAACCGTGACCTCCGCGGAAAGCAGCGCACCGTCCGACGTTGCGAACGAAACCGTCGTGCTACGAGCGTAGTGCGGACCGAGCCAGCCGAGGAAGAAACGCAACCCGGCCTCCGCAACGTCGGCCGGGTAGGAAAAGTCAGACATGCGCTGGGCTAGTTAGCGGTTGCGCGAATGCGGGGCGCGTTCACGGTCGCGACGACGACGCCGGGGTCCGTGAGGATCTCCACTCCGGCCGGCGACTCGATGTCGGCGACGGTGAGGGAGACATCGAAGCTCTTGAGCCCACCGAGGTCGACCGAAACGGAGTCGGGGATGTCGAGTGGCTTGCAGCGGACTGCGACGACGTCGATGCCGGGGAGAAGCGTGCCTGCGAGGTCGCGGACGGCCGGAGCTTCACCAGTCAGGCGGAGCGGGACGTTGGCCTGGATCGGGATGTTCGGGTCGACCTGGAAGAAGTCCACATGGATGGGCTCGCCCGTGCCACCCTTTCGCTCGATGCCGCGAAGGATCACGTACCGGGGCGAGGCCTCGCCAGCCACGGAGAGCTGGATCATCGCCCGGAGACCGGCCGCTTTGATGGTGCGGGAGAACTCGCGCGCGTCGATATCGACGGCCTGGGACTCGATGCCCTTGCCATAGACATTGGCGGGAAGCCGGCCGTTGCGGCGCAGCTGTGCGACTTTCTTCCCCAGCACGGGGCGCTGGGCAGCCTGGATAACGACACGTTCAGCCATGAGAAACCGACCTCCACGCCACGCTCGATACGTGGCGCAACATTTCCAATCTAGCCGGGATAACGGCACGGTCAAGTTGGACCGCGACCCGCGGGGCACTCCCGGCGGCGCAAGAAAGCCGCCTCAGGGGGCGGCTTTCCGGTCGCTGTCGGGGCTCGCGAACTAGGCCGGGCTAATAGCCGCGACCTTGGCGCGAGCGTCGTCCTTATCGCTGTACCAGAGGACGTTGATCTCCTTGAAAGGCGCCTGATCGCCGGGGACGTCGTCCTCGGAGAAGATCGCGGTCACCGGGCAGGCCGGTTCGCACGCGCCGCAGTCGATGCACTCGTCGGGGTTGATGTAGAGCATGCGGTCCTTGCCTTCATCGAAATGAATGCAGTCGACCGGGCACACTTCAACGCACGCCTGATCCTGGACATCGATACAGGGGGTGGTGATGACGTAGGTCATGGATTGGGGGCTCCTCTTCTCCAAGGGCTCGTAAAGGCCGCTCAGGCCTGCTCATCGTACTATCGGCTTGGGTGAGTGTGAAGCGAAGCGGTGCGCCGGGATGGCCGGAATGACAGCTAAGCGTCCCGGGCAGCCTCTCGAACGGCTACCGGCTTGCCGGAGCGGAGGTCGACCGCGTAGAAGCGCCCGGACTTGATCTCTTCGATGAGTTCGCGCTCATCCCGGATGTCGCGCTCGAAGTAGGTGGCGCACTTGCCGACGTCGCTGATGGCGTGGGAGTCGGTGCCGCCGGTGCCCTTCAGGTCCATGAGCTCGCAGAGGCGGCGCGAGAACTCGTTCTCCTTGTCGCTCCCGCGCCCATTGATCTCTTCGAGGCCCTGGACGTACTGGTAGGCCGGGTTGCGCGAGGCCTTCTCGAGGGCGGCGCGATACTCCTCTTCGTTGCGGCTGAACCAGGGCATCTGGCGCCGGTAGGGGTGGGCGGCGACCATCGCACCGTTGGCCTTGTCCACGTAGCTCGCGAGCTCGCGGGCGCGGTGCATGCCAAACACGTACTTGTCGATGCCGAAGGCGAGGATGTGGCCGTCGTCGGTGCTGATCTCCACGCCGGCGAGAACCAGGAAGTTGTGCTTGGCGCGAAGCTCCTCGATCGACTTGTAGTCCCAGACGGTGTCGTGCTCGGTGAAAACGATGGCGTCGAGACCGGCGGATTTGGCGCGGGTCACGAGATCATCGGGATTGAGGACGCTATCGTGGGAGCGAGGCCAAGTGTGGCTGTGTAAATCGATGAGCATGGCGAAAGGTTCGTAACTATAGGCACGGTTGGAGCGGGGCGGCAACGCGAAAGAGCAGGGAACGGCGCGCTGGGGCCGCTTCCGCCTCGACGTCCCGGCGGCGGGCGGCGAGAGGTCCGCGAAAGGATCGCCGTTTTCACGCGCTGCTAATGTGCTGTTCATCTGCGCAGGCGACAGTCATGACATGGAAACGCGGACAGGAACTTGCGAACATCGTTGGCGGTATTTCGTGAACGTGCAGGCCCGCGCCGTGCGCGTGCGGGAGTGCGAGCGCTGCGGAAAGCGCGCCGTCATCCCCACCCATTTGGAGCCGCTTCCGCGCCTGAGGCCGGAGAAGCTGAGCGCTTAGCGCCCGGGCGGCACGCCGCGCCTGGCCACCAAGTCGAGCCGCGCCTTGCGCTGGTTTGGCTCCCGCGTCTTGAAGTTGGGCTGATAGTCGCTCTTGCGGCCCTGGATCTGCGCGGTGTGCTGGCGGTCGTGGCGATAGAACGAGCGCGCCCACTGCATGATCGTCAGCTGCCCGAACACGGGGCTCACTGCGGTCCGGTCGAAGTCATCGGCAGGGATCGCGTCGATGATGCCCTCGGTGTACCGCCTCTCAAGGATGAGCGCGTCGACCAGGTCGTCGACGGTGTATCCGTTCGCCGCCTCGATGGGGATGTCCACGGGCGGCACCGTCGTCCCGCTGAGGTCGCGGTTGTCTTCGTGCAGGGCACGCAGGATCCACGCGTCGTAGGAGCGCTCCATCTCGCAGAGGTGGGCGAGTTGTTCGAGCGCGGTCCATTGCTCCTCGCCCTCGGCGTCGACGGGCACGCGGAGTGTGTCTTCGCGAGAGAGACTGCGAGCGGCGGCGAGGAGTTCCCGGCGCTGGGCAGCGAGTTTGGCCTTGAGTTCATCGACCTGTTCGCGTGTCGCCATCGCGCTTGCCTCCACCGATACGCCTCGAGAGCTTCCTGAAGCCGACGTAGATGCCGTACGGCACCGCCGCCACGAGCGCGATCGCCGCGAGGATCGCTTCGTAGCCATTGCCGAAGATGAGGTCCACCATCGCGCCGTGATCGTAGCCGAAGCACCGGCACTGCACAGGCCCGGATGACGCCGTTCCGCCAGAGGCTGCGGCTGTGCGACGATCACGGGCATGGCATTCCGGAAGATCCTCGGCGGTGGGAGCGGTCCCCGGTTCGCGGCTGACTGGCTGATTGTCGGCCTGGGGAACCCGGGGGAGCAGTACGCGCGGACGCGGCACAACGTCGGTTTCTGGGTCGTCAATACACTGGCGAAACGGGCAAAGACGCAGCCCAAGGCAACCGGCAGCCTGATGCACATCGGCGTGGGCGAAGTCGCCGGGCAACGGGTGGCGCTGGTCAAGCCCAAGACCTTCATGAACCTGAGCGGAAGGGCCGTAGCGCAAGCGCTGCAATGGACGGGGTGCGACATCCAGCACACCATCGTCCTCTACGACGAGTTGGACCTGAACGCCGGGGCGCTGCGCATCCGCGCGGGCGGCGGGCACGGCGGCCACAACGGACTCAAGAGCATCGGCCAGTCCGCGAGCCTGGAGTTCATCCGCATACGGATCGGGATCGGCCGTCCGCACATCAATGGAGAGCCGACGTGGGACCCGGAGC
>CALMIW010000576.1 GCA_937864275.1 uncultured Dehalococcoidia bacterium | reverse complement strand
ACTGCATTTCCGCCGGAGGGCACGAGCTCGATGCCGAGCTCGTGCGTCAAAGCGTAGCCTTCGACTTCGCCCTTTTGGGCAAGTCGCGGTTCCAGACGCAGCTCCGAGTCGGCCCCGAGACATTCGCCACGACAGTCCACGTTGACGGAAAGCGGCTCCACGTGGACGTGGTTCCGAAGGCGAACCGGGCAGACGCCAAAGAGCGTCTCGACGGAGCGATTGCAGCCTTGCGATCGGGGAAGGCGGAATACCACCTTGAATTGCCCACATTCCACGAAAGACGTTCCCAGATCTCCCTGTTGCGCGCTGCATACGTCGCGACGTTCGCCAAATTCGGCTACTCGTGGGCTCTGACCCCGGCACTTCAGCCAGTCCGGCAACAGATAGCAGAACCGGACTCCTACGCGCTGAGCAGATTCGTCGCGATCCTTCCTGACGCTGACCCCGCCCAACTTATGCTAGCGGTGGCCAAGGATTCCAACGGCGATGCGTTCGTTCTCGCGACGATTGGACGTTATCTCGTGATTCTCCCCGGCGTGGGTCATCAGTACGCGCAGTCCCTTTGTGACGAGTTGGTCGGGACCGATCTGGCTGACCTCGGGACATTGTCCGCGTTCAAGTGGCCTGCTGGCCTGGAGTTGTTGCTCGACCAACCGACGAAGGGCCCACCACCATGAATGATTCGCGTTCAGGCCCACGCCCTCGGATCGACGATGGCCATCGTCGACGGCTCCGGCAACCCAGAGGTCCTACCAGTACGACGTCCAGCCCGGTTGCCCGCGAACCCGGCGCGACTTCCGCCTGCCGCACCCTAGCCCCCCGCCTCGCTCGTATCGATCTTCGTCGTGCTGCGCTTGTCCTTGAACTTCGCCTTCAGGTAGTCCCGGTTCATCTTCGCGATGAAGTCGATGCTGATGCCCTTCGGGCACGCGGCCTCGCACTCGGCGTAGTTGGTGCAACTGCCGAAGTACTCCTCCATCGTGTCCACCATCGCCACCGTCCGGCTCCAGCGCTCGGGCTGGCCCTGCGGGAGCAGGTTCAGGTGCGCCAGCTTCGCCGCAGTGAACAGCTGGCCCGCGCCGTTCGGGCAGGCCGCCACGCACGCGCCGCAACCGATGCACGCCGCCGCCTCGAACGCCTGGTCGGCTACCGGTTTCGGGATCAGGATCTCGTTGCCGTCTCGTGCCGCCCCCGTCGGCGCCGCGATGTGGCCGCCGGCCTGGATGATCGCGTCGAACGCCGACCGGTCCACCACCAGGTCCTTGATCACCGGGAACGAGGTCGACCGCCACGGCTCGACCGTGATCGTGTCACCGCTCTTGAAGTTCCGCATGTGCAGCTGGCACGTCGTCGTCATCTTCTTCGGGCCGTGCGGCACCCCGTTGATCACCACCCCGCACGAACCGCAGATGCCTTCCCGGCAGTCGTGGTCGAACGCGATCGGTTCCTTGTTCTGCGCGATCAGGTCTTCGTTGACCACGTCGAGCATCTCGAGGAACGACATGTCCTCGTCGATATCGTTCGGGCTGTAGGTCTCGAAGCGCCCTTCGTCGTTCGGGCCGTTCTGGCGCCAGACCTTGAGGAGGAGGTTGAGGCTCATTTGTAGCTCCGCTGGGCGAGGTGGACGTTTTCGAAGACCAGTTCTTCTTTGTGCAGCGTGGCCGATTTCCCCGCGCCGTTGTATTCCCATGCCGCCGCGTAGGCGAAGTTCTCGTCGTCGCGCTGCGCTTCGCCGTCCGGCGTCTGGTGTTCTTCCCGGAAGTGGCCCCCGCACGATTCTTCGCGGTGGAGCGCGTCCTGGCACATCAACTGCCCCAGTTCCAGGAAGTCCGCCACGCGGCCGGCTTTCTCCAGCGACTGGTTCAGCGATTCGCCATTGCCCAGCACCCGGACATCCGACCAGAACTCCTGGCGGAGCGTGTCGATCTCCTTGATCGCCGTCTCCAGGCCGGCCTTGTTTCGGGCCATCCCGCAGTAGTCCCAGCACAGGTGCCCGAGCTCCTTGTGGAACGGGTCCACCGAGCGCGTCCCCCGGGGCGTCAGCAGCCGGTTGATCTGCTCCCGCACGCCCGCTTCCGCCTCGACAAACGCCGCGGAGTCCGTCGAAGGCGCAGGCTGGTTCAGGTGGTTGGCGAGTTCGCCCGCGATGGTCGTCGGCAGCACGAAGTACCCGTCCGCGAGGCCCTGCATCAGCGCGCTCGCCCCCATCCGGTTCGCCCCGTGGTCGCTGAAGTTCGCCTCGCCGAGGACGAACAGCCCCGGCAGGTTCGACATCAGGTTGTAGTCCACCCAGAGGCCGCCCATCGTGTAGTGCACCGCCGGGTAGATGCGCATCGGCTGGGTGTACGGGTCCTCCCCGGAGATGTTGGCGTACATGTCGAACAAGTTGCCATAACGCTGCTCGATCACGTTTCGCCCAAGCCGATGGAGCGCGGTCTTGAAGTCCAGGTGCACGCCGTTCTTCAGCGAGCCGACGCCGTACCCGTCGTCGACCATCCGTTTCGCCGCCCGCGATGCCACGTCGCGCGGCACCAGGTTCGCGAACGACGGGTAGATCCGCTCGAGGTAATAGTCGCGGTCCGCTTCCGGGATCTGGTCCGGTGCCCGCTTGTCGTTCTTGTCCTTCGGCACCCAGATACGGCCGTCGTTTCGAAGCGACTCGCTCATCAGCGTCAGTTTCGATTGGTAGTCGCCGCTCACCGGGATGCACGTCGGGTGGATCTGCGTGTAGCACGGGTTCGCGAAGTACGCGCCCTTCTTGTGCGCCCGCCAGGCGGCCGTCACGTTCGAGCCCTTCGCGTTCGTCGAGAGGTAGAAGACGTTGCCGTAGCCGCCCGTCGCCAGCACCACCGCGTGCGCCGAGTGGCGTTCGATCTGCCCGCTCACCAGGTCCCGGGTGATGATCCCGACCGCGCGGCCGTTCTCCGTCACCAGGTCCAGCATCTCGTGGCGGGCATACATCTTCACCGAGCCGGCATCGATCTGCCGTTCGAGCGCCTGGTAGGCGCCCAGCAGCAGCTGCTGCCCCGTCTGGCCGCGCGCGTAGAACGTCCGCGAAACCTGCGCCCCGCCGAACGACCGGTTGTCGAGCAGGCCGCCGTATTCGCGCGCGAACGGCACCCCCTGCGAAACGCACTGGTCGATGATCTGCACGCTGATCTCGGCCAGCCGGTGCACGTTCGCCTCGCGGGCGCGGTAGTCGCCGCCCTTGATCGTGTCGTAGAACAACCGGTGCACGCTGTCGCCGTCGTTCTTGTAGTTCTTGGCCGCGTTGATCCCGCCCTGCGCCGCAATCGAGTGCGCCCGCCGCGGGCTGTCCTGGAAGCAGAAGACCTTGACGTTGTAGCCCATCTCGCCAAGCGTCGCCGCCGCCGACCCGCCCGCGAGCCCCGTCCCGACGATGATCACTTCGAACTTGCGCCGGTTCTGCGGCGCGACGAGCTTCGTGTTGAACTTGTGGCTCGTCCACTTCTCTTCGAGCGGACCTTCCGGGATGTTTGAATTGAGTGTCATAGCGGCCCCCTTACTCCACGATCCCGGTCATCACGGCGATCGGGAACGAAACGTTGCCGATGACAATCACTGCCGCGAATCCGATAGCGAACATCCGCCGCCAGTCGTTGAAGCGCGGGTTTGCCCAGCCGAGCGACTGGAACAGGCTCCACGCGCCGTGATAGATGTGAATGCCCAGCAGCAGGTTCGCGATGATGTACACCACCGCCACCGGCTCGCGCTGGAAGCTTGCAACCAGGTTCTCGTACGGCTGGCCGCGCGTGAACGAGTCCGTCGCTGCGCCGTTCGTCCCCCAGGTCAGGTCCATCAGGTGGAAGACCAAATAGAGGCCGACGATGATCCCGCTCCAGCGCATCGTCCGCGCCGCGTAGTTCGCCGCCACGTAGCTGCGCCCGCCCTTGTAGCCAACCGTCCGCGATTGCCGGTTCATCAGCGTCAGCGTCGCCGCCGAATGGATGTGCAGCACGAACGCGAGGATGAGCCCGGCGCGAAGGATCCAGAGCGCACCCGTGTGCGGCAGGATCGGCTCGCCGATCGTCCGCAGGTACTCGCCGTAGTGGTTCATGTGCTCGGCGTCCTGGTACATGTGCAGGTTGCCCAGCATGTGCGCCAGCACGAACCCCAGGAGCATGATCCCCGTGACGGCCATCACGGCCTTCTTCCCGATCGCCGACCCGTAGAAGTCCAGCAACCAGAAACGTGGCCGTATCCTGCGCTGCCGCAACGGCTGCGCGACGCGTGAACCAGTGAGCATGCCCACCCTCCCGAACGTGTCCCTGTCAGACGGTTAGGGGCGGCCCGGCGTCTGCAAGCCAGGCAAAGCACGGACCAAGCCGTAAACGCGGCCTTACCGTTGTCCCACCGGGAATCCTAGCCCCGTGTCATGGGGCCAGCAATGCAGAGTCATTCATTCGAGCTATAG
Source organism: uncultured Dehalococcoidia bacterium (assembly GCA_937864275.1). GTDB lineage: Bacteria > Chloroflexota > Dehalococcoidia > Tepidiformales > Tepidiformaceae > Amarobacter. Next base: position 529 of record CALMIW010000576.1, on the reverse strand, counting down.
AACGTTGCCCCACCTATCGATTCGTTGATTCGACCAATCGATGCCAGCGGAGGATCCCGACCACCGATTTCGCGTCGCAGATCTCGCCAGACTCGATCGCCCCAAGCGCCTCGTCCGGCGTCAGCGTCTCGATCTCGATGTCCTCGTCGTCGTCCGCTGCGAGCGACGACGGCTCGAGCTCGGAGCACACGAACAGGTAGATGTACTCGGTCGTGTAGCCCGGTGCCACGAAGAAGCCCCCCAGCGGCTCGATCTTCCCGGGCCTCTGGTCCACCTCCTCCTGGAGCTCTCGCGAAACCGCGGAGAGCGGCTCCTCGCCGGCTTCCAGCGTCCCCGCGGGCAGTTCCAGCAAGCGCCTTCCCGCGGCGTGGCGGTACTGCGTCACCAGCAGCAGGTTCCCCTCCGCGGTGACCGGCACCATCGCAACGGCGCCGGGATGCCGGATCGTCTCGCGATACGCGATCACCCCGCCGTCCATCTCGATCGTGTCGAGGCTCACGTTGAAGAGGCGGCCCGCATAGGCCGTTTC
>CALMIW010000575.1 GCA_937864275.1 uncultured Dehalococcoidia bacterium | reverse complement strand
GGTTTCCTGCGCTGCCATCGGCGGCTTGCCGTTTGGTGGTCTGCGGGACCGCGGGAACGCCTGAGACGCGACCACCAGGTGTCAGGGCTCAGCGCCTCGAGGCGTGATCACGGGCAACTCGGCCGCGGTCCCCACGCAGACAGGGCTGGTATAATCTCGACATGGCACAGCCGCTGGTGAAGGAAGAGATCCACAGGCTTATTGACAGCCTTCCCGACGAAGCGACCTGGGAAGATCTCAAGTACGCGATATACGTCAGGGAGCAGGTCGTGGCTGGCCGTCAGTCAGCACGGGAAGAACCGCTCCTGACCACGAAGGAAGTCTTCGACGAGTTCGGACTCGATTCGGAGCGGTGAAGGTCCTCTGGAGCGCGAAAGCTCGCCGGGACCTGCGTGCGATTTTCGCTCATAGGTCCGAATTCTCGGAGGCGGCTGCGCGCGCGTTACTGGTGCGACTGCGTGAAGCACCGCAAAAGCTGGCCGACTTTCCCGACGTAGGCCGAGTCATTCCGGAGTTCGACAACTCATTCCTTCGGGAGTTGATCGAGTCCGACTTCCGCATCATGTACGAGCGTTTTCCGGACAGGGTCGAAATCTTCGCCGTCGCGCACGGCCGGCGCGAGTTCGTTTCGCGCGAGTCACGATAAGCCCCCTCGAACACCTCCGTCCCCAGGGCGTCGAACATCGCACCATCGGCACCACCTTCGACCTCCCGCCCCGGCCATCGACCTTTGGGCCTTGGTCGCACGGGCCAGACGAAGTAACGCCGCGCGGGGACCGGCCGCTCGCCATCCGCGGTACACTGCGACCATGGGCTTCTATTACGGCTCGTCCGAACCGCCGAAAGAGGATCCGCCGCCCGGCTCCTGGCGCGAGACGCTCGCCATCATCATCGCCGTCTTCCGCACGCCCGCACTCCCGCTCGGCATCCTCTTTGGCGCCATCATCGGGCTGGTCCTCGTCATCTTCGCGTTCACCATTAGCGGCTGGCTCGGACTCGGCCTCATCGCCGCCGGGCTGCTCGCGCTCGTCGGCTACGGCGTCTGGGAAGCGAAGCACCCACCGGAATTGCCGTGACCGCGACGGCCTCCGTCCTCGCCGAACGCCTCGCCGAAGTGCGCGCCCGCATCGCCCGCGCTGCTGATCGTTCCGGGCGTCCCCCCGAGGCTGTCACGCTCATCGCCGTCACGAAGACCCACCCGGCCGAAACCGTCCTCGAAGCCCTCGCGGCTGGCCTCACCGATTTCGGCGAGAACCGCGTCCAGGAAGCCACCGCGAAAGCCGCGGAAGTGCGGACTGCGCTCGCGACCCGGCCCGCGTCTCTCGGCACGCCCACCTGGCACCTCATCGGACATCTCCAGACCAACAAGGTACGGGCTGCACTGGGAGCCTTTGCTATACTCCACTCCGTCGATTCGGAACGGCTCCTGCGAGCGGTCTCCGGCGCGGCCACCTCTCCCGTCCAGGTCTTCATCGAAGTGAATGTCGCTGCCGAACCGCAGAAGTATGGCGCAGCCGTCGCCCAAGTCCCGGCGCTCGTCGAACTCGCGCGCGCCCTCCCGAACCTCGAGCTGCGAGGCCTGATGACCGTCGCGCCCCATGTCCCGGACATCGAACAGACGCGCCCGGTCTTCCGGACGCTCCGCGGCCTTGCCGAACGCGAAGGCCTCGCCGGCCTTTCCATGGGCATGACCAACGACTACGAAGTCGCAATCGAAGAGGGCGCCACCCACATCCGGGTCGGGCGCGCGCTCTTTGGGGAACGCTCGTGAGGGTCGCAATCGTCGGTGGCGGTGTCATGGGCGAGGCCATCCTTGGCGCCGCCCTCGATCGCCGCGTCTTTGTCGCCCCGGAAGTCACCGTCATCGAGAAGCTGGAGTCGCGGCGAGACCAGCTCTACGCCCGCTACGGCGTCCACGTCTCCGAAACCTTCGAAGCCATGGCCGAGGCCGGCCTCGTCCTTCTCTCGGTCAAGCCGCAGGAGATGCGCAGCGTCGCCGGCAAGTTGCGCGAGGACGCCTTGCTCCTCTCCATCATGGCCGGCGTCACCATCGAGGCCCTTCGCAGCGAGTTCCAGCACAACCGCATCGTCCGCGCGATGCCGAACACGCCCGCCGCCGTCAAGGCCGGGATGAGCGCCTGGACAGCCACAGCCGAGGTCACCGAAGAGCAGCGCGACTTCACCCGCGACCTCCTCGGCGCCATCGGCCGCGAACTCTCTGTCGATGACGAAAAGAAGATCGACATGGTCACCGCCGTCAGCGGCAGCGGCCCGGCCTACGTCTTCCTCTTCATCGAGGCTATGGTCGAAGGCGCCGTCGCCGTCGGCCTCCCTCGCGCCGCTGCCGAAGAGCTCGTCTTGCAGACCCTCTATGGCTCAGCGCTCTATGCCCAGGAGAGCGGCCGAAGCCCCGCCGACCTCCGCGCCGCCGTGACATCGCCCGCGGGGACCACCGCCGCCGGCCTGATCGAGCTCGAAAAAGGCGCCTTCCGCGCCGCCGTCATCGAATGCGTCCGCGCTGCTCACCAGCGCGCGGTGGAGTTGGGCAAGGCATGAACGACCAGGTCGCGATGATCTTCACCACCTTCCTCTACCTCCTGATCGTGGCGATCATCGTGCGCTCGCTCTTCAGCTGGTTCCCCAACCTGGACCGCAACGGCCCGTTCGTCCGGTTCCTCGACATGGTCACCGAACCGCTCATCCAGCCCGTCCGCCGCATCGTGCCCAACATGGGCATGATCGACCTCTCACCGATGATCGTCATCATCGTCCTGATGGTCATGGTCCAGGTCGTCAACTCTGCCGCGGCCCAGTAACCATTTCGGAAAGGCTGCGCGCAGGGCCGCAGCAGCCGATCTGGTATCATGAGACCGTACTTTCGGGTGCCCGTTTCGGAGT
>CALMIW010000574.1 GCA_937864275.1 uncultured Dehalococcoidia bacterium | reverse complement strand
CATTCTCCTTCTCTAGCGCTTTCAGCCGTGCCGCCTGCGTCACCTTCAAGCCACCATACTCACGCCGCCAGCGGTAGTAGCTCTGTTCCGATATCCCCAACCCGCGACAGATCGTGCCGGTCTTCTCGCCCGAGACGATTCGCGGAACGATCCGGTCGGCCATGGTCTTGGAGCCGCCGAAGGTGCGGACCTTGTAGGTATCGATCCTGAGGTCCGGGCGCGCCCGGCGTGCGGCGTCGACGAACTCGGCTAGGGTCTGGGGCATGGCGGGTCGTAGCTCCGTCGTGGCGCGCCGATCACGGTCGCAAGATCGCTCGGCTAGCGGCGGGGCGGGACTCTAGCACGCAGTTGCGGTGCGTCCGTGGGCCCGGCCCCGGCGTCGCCACCACGACGATGTCCCTCGGCGGCGCTCGCGCCACCTTCAGTCGAATCAACGCCTTGCACCTGCCGAACCCGTTGGCTTGAAGCGCAGGAGGGCGTCGCGCGAGTCGCGTTTGCGTCGGCCGACCCCTCATGAAAGGCATTCGCGCAGTCCGCATCTGGCGCCCGGGAAATGGGCCTGCGATTCAGGAAGTGACCGTTGTTCCGTCGGAGTGGATGGTGATGATTTCCATTGGCGGAGGCCCGTCGCGCAGTGGCCGGGCCCGGGAACTGCCACGCGAAATGGCTCCGTTCGTGGTGATGGCGCTACATGTTGTCTCGACACAACGGACGTGCACGAAATGATCAGACCCGCAGGACCGAGCCTATGACAAACCCTAGAAAGCCCGTCCGTTATCGCGCGTCCGGCGCCCTGCTCGCGGCGCTCGTCCTCGCAGGTTGCGGGGTCAGCGAACCCGAGACCAAGGGTGGGCCACTGGTCTCGCGGCGCATCAGCGAAGAGCAGTACCGCACCAGCATTGCCGACATCTTCGGCGCCGACATCAAGATCGGCGGCCGGTTCGAGCCGGAGATCCGCGCCAACGGTTTGCTGGCGGTCGGGCAGGCCAAGGTCACGATCTCGCCGACCGCCGTCGAACAGTTCGAGAAGATGGCGCTGTCGATCGCCGACCAGGTGGTCAGCGAGTCGCGACGCAAGTCGCTGGCCTGCGCGCCGGCCGACGTGCACGCGCCGGATGATGCCTGTGCCGCCAAGGTCGTCCAGCACTACGGGACGCTGCTGTATCGCCGGCCCCTCGCGGACGGCGAACTCTCGCAGAAGACCGCCCTCGCCAAGGGCGTCACCGCATCGAGCGGCGACTTCTACGTGGGCCTGAAGTACGCGCTCGGCAGTCTCCTCGTATCGCCGCGGTTCCTGTTTCGCCACGAGGTCGCCCAGGCGAAGGACGGTGCGTTCCGGCTCGATGGATACTCGAAGGCGTCGCGCATCAGCTTCTTCCTGTGGAATGCCCCGCCGGACCAGGAACTGCTGGACGCCGCGGGCAAGGGTGAGCTCGATTCGGCCAAGGGCCTCGAGCAACAGGTCGAGCGCCTGATCGCATCGCCGAGATT
>CALMIW010000573.1 GCA_937864275.1 uncultured Dehalococcoidia bacterium | reverse complement strand
GTACTCCGAGTGCCCCTCGAGCCTGTAGTGGAAGGAGAAGCGGGCGCGGATCTCCTCGTCGCTGCCCTGGAGGTCGCGGCCGCTGGAGCGGAGGTAGGCGACGAGCCGGTCGATGCTCCGGTCGCTGAGACCATATTCGTGGGCGATATCGGCTTCGGAGACGCGGAGGACGTCCATGATCATGCCGATCAGGACGCCGGTCCGGTCCTTCCCCGCGGTGCAATGGATGAGGAACGGGTAGTTCGCCTCGTCGGCGAAGAGCTCGAAGGCGCGGGAGAGGCGCTCGCCACCAATTTCGAGGTAGTGCATGTAGCGGCCGGGGGAGATGCCCGCGCCATAGAGACCGTTGAGTTCGTTGATGAGGTCTTCCTGGCGGACGTGGTCCGGGAAGATGGAGTTGGCGAAGACGCGATCCTCCAGCGGGTGGGGGCCGTGGCGCATGGCGATCTCGTCTTTGTGGCGGAGATCGAGAATGGTGTGGAGGTGGAGTTCATCGGCGAGCCAGCGGGCATCGTCGGTACTCATCATCTCGAGGGCGCCGGAGCGGTAGATCATCCCGGAGCGGAAGGTGCCGCCGCCGCGCAGCGCGTAGGGGCCGACTTCGCGGAAGTTGTGGATGCCTTCGGGCTCGCGGAGGAAAGAGGGAGTTGTCATTTGGCGTAAGCGTACCGGCTGCGCGTTAAGGATGCAGCGGGCTACCCGTTTGGCCCGGGAAGTGCGGACGAAGGGTCGTTCCGGGTTCGGGCGCAGGGGCAGAACCTGTTGGTGGCAGACCACCTGGAGGGCAGCCATGGCCACCGAAGCACTCAGACCCGACCCGTTCCTGACCGGCGACAGGCGGCACCGCCGTATCGCCTACCGGGCGACCTTCGGCCGCTCGTTCGATCACGAAGACACCGACCTTATCGAGGGTGTGTACCGCGATCCCGAAGGCGACGTGATCGGCAAGGTGATGTTGGAGCAGCGGCGGCACGAGGCGCCGCAGGCGTTCCTCGTCATCCCGGAAGAAGCGATCCCCCTGGTCCACGTCGAAGCGAAGCTGGACGACGACCCGCGCGTGGGCGCCTACGACCAGGTGTTCGCGTTGCTTTACCGCGCGGACGAAACGCCGGAAAAAGGCGTGAGCGACACGGGCGAGCGATGGGACGACGGCGAGCTGGTGGCGTACGCGTTCGAGAGCGACGAGGAAGCGCTGGAGGCACAGGCGTAGGGGCTATGCGGCGGCTTCGGCGCCGAGGCAGACGCGGCAGGGGCGAAGGTTGGCCGGGAGCTCGTCCAGGGGCGCCAGCGAGCGGCCGGTGAGGCGGCGCTCTACAGCGCAGCCTTCGACGTGGTAGGTGTTGGCGCGTTTGGCCGCGCTGAAGACGTAGCGGATGGCCGGCAGTTGGCCCGGTTCCGGTTGCGCCTGCCGCGCGACGAGCGTGGCGAGTCGCTGGCGGACTTCGGCGGGGGCGAGGGAGACACCGCGGACGGCGATCCGGCGGTCGATGCGCGCGGGGTCTTCGCCGAGACGGCCGGCGAGGGCGCGGAGGCTCTTGCTCGCCGCGGACTTCGGGCGGGTGATTGCGAGTGGCTGGCCCAACTGGGTGGCGCGCGGCATCGCCTGGTCGTAGGGCACTTCCCAGACCGACTCCCGCTCCAGGACTTCCGCGGCATCTCCGACGGAGAAGCCGGCGACGGGGTCGATGTGGTTCGCGACCACGACGGTGCGTTCGGGGCTGCCCCCTTCGTAGGCCATTTCCTGCAGCATCAGGCTTGTGTTGCGGAGGCTCCCGAACTCCAGGGTGGTGGTCACCAGGGTGACATCGGCGATGTTGAGTGCGGCGACGACCGTCTCGTTCATCATGCAGGGCGTGTCGATGAGGACGTAGTCGAAGGCGTGGGAGGCGAACTCCACGAGTTGGCGGACCTCGGCGGGCGAGGTGGCGAGCCGCTCGGCGAAGTTCTGGGGCGCGCCGAGGAGGAAAGCGCCGGATTCGTGGAGCGAGAGGCTGCGCTTGAAGGTGTCGAATTCGAACAGGGCCTGGTCGCGGGCGGCCCGGGCAGTCGAGATGTTCGTGTTCAGGTCCATGAGGATGCCGGCATCGCCGAAGTCGGGGTCCAAATCGATGAGAAGGACGGAGCCGCGGTTCTCGTGGGCGATGCTGCTCGCCAGGTTCACGGAGATGGTGGTCTTGCCGATACCGCCTTTCTGGCCGGCGATGACCACCACGCTGCCCGCATCGCGGACGGGGGTCCGCGGACCGTCCGGGAGGATGGCCTCGATGACGTTGCGCATCTCATTCTCGGAGAGCGGCGTGTCGATCAGGTACTTCGCGCCGGCGGCGAGGGCTCGCCGGTAGGCGTGCGTGTCCGCCTCGTCGGCGAAGGCGGCGATGATCACGTCCGGGACCGCGAGGGCGACTTCTTCCACGGTCTGGATGGCCCGCGGCAGCGGTTCTTCGAAGGAGATGAAGACGATCGGGGGCGCCTCGCGCCTGGCCGCGGTGACGGCGTCGATGCCATGCGGGAGCGAGAGGGCGACGTGGAGCCCGGCGGAACGCAGCAGGCCCGCGAGCGCCGCTCGCCGGTCTTCAACGTTGTCTATGAGCGCGACGACCCTCAGTTGTTCCATCAGGCGCTGTCTCCCCGCGTTCCCATCGGCGACTGCCAGCCGTGCGGCGAGCAGGCCGGCACCTTTACATTCGAACGCTGCGGTGGGCGGCATGAGGGTTCGACGCGGAATTAATTCACCACCGTCGAAAAAAGCATCAGGCCCAAACGGCGGTAACGACGAAGTCGGCGGGGTGGTTGTGGTCGCCGGTGTCTACGAGGACCTGGCGACCGGCGGTCATGTCTCCGGAGGCGATGCCGCGGTTAGTCGGGACGGCGACGGTCTGGGCGGCGGAGCCGTCCAGGCGGACGGTAGCGGTATGGGTGCCGGCGTCGAAGCTGACGACACGGCCTCGGTAGACGGCCATCTAGCGGGCCTCCTTCTCGCGGGCGTCGCGCAGCTTCGCGAGGCCTCGGGC
>CALMIW010000572.1 GCA_937864275.1 uncultured Dehalococcoidia bacterium | reverse complement strand
CGTGCGCAGCGGGAAGTCCAGCCAAACGAGCGTTTCCAGGCGCGGCCAGACGATCTGGCTTGCGCGCGTGGTGTAGTTGCCGGCCAGGATCCAACCAGGAACCTCGATCGCGTCCCTCACCTTCTGAGCGAACTTCTCGCGGGCTGGTTCCGTCCAGTTCGGCTCCCAGAAAGGCACAAGTGGTCTTAGCGTTCACCCGGTGCGGGGATGAGCGTCACGGCCGATGGGCCAGCCACCACGCGGCAGCGGCGACCCGATTCGAGAGATCGAGCTTGGTCAGGATGTTGTGGACGTGCCGGGCGACGGTGGACTCCGCAATGGTCAGCGCCTCCGCGATCTGCGCGTTCGTGCGCCCGTTGGCGACAAGCGCCAGCACGCGCTGCTCCTGCTCGGTCAGGAGCCCGTTGCGGACCGTGGCCGCCGGTTTCCGGGAGTCTCCAAACTTCGACCCGAGGTGCTCGTCCCAGTCAGCTCGGGCTCCCAGCATTCCATCGTCTCGTTCAGTCAGCACGCTGCGAGGGATCAGTGCGGCTACCTTGCTGGCGGTCGGCGCCCGCATCCCCCTGACCACAAGGGCGGGCACCTCAATAGTTGGCAGCGTGCTCGTCAGGTCGGCTGCATCCAGCAGGGCCATGTACGAGCGGTGTACCGGTTCGGGGACCTCCCGGGGCCACGTGCGGACCAGCCAGTCGAATTCATCCTCAGGCAGGGAAGGAAAGAAGGTCCGGGCGAGGGAGTACAAGTACACCTCGTAGTCGTGGTAGCCGCCGCGGGTAAACGTCCCGAGCGGGCTCTCCGACCAACGGATCATCGGAGAAACAAGGGTGAGGCTCCTGCACGCTTCAGGATGTTGCGCGACGAAGGTGCATGCTGGGAAGCAGCCTCCTTGCGTCGCAAACAGGTCGGGCGCTTCTCCGAGAGCGCCGACTACCGCTTCCAGGTCGAGCGCGAGTTCTTCCATGGAGCTGGCCGGGCGCCGCTCGGACTGGCCCGTTCCACGCCAGTCGAACAAAACCTGGGAACGCCCTCGGGCGAACCGTGGGAAGCCCTTCATTACCCAACCGTCTGGCTTTGCTGCCAGGTAAGGAGCCATTCCCGGGGTAGGCACCTGGATGAACGCCGGCGAATCGCCCGGCCAAACCATGTACGCGATGGAAACCCCGTCCGTGGTGCGGGTGTACCGCACTGGTGGAAGCGTTCGTTCGGTCATCCGGGAACCTCGCGCTCGCAGCCTGCGCTAGTCAATGGAGTATATGAATGCCTGCAATCCCCAGGTCCTGCACTCGGCAGTGAGGTTCTGACTAGAGCGCGTCGAAACATAGGCACTCAGTGAAACGAGAAGGCCTCCGGCGGGACGGAGGCCTTCAGGTGGAACTTCTGGGTTCGCTCAGGCGAGGCCTCTTGTGCCTCCGCGGATCGCCCGCAGGCCGAAGAGCAGCAGCATTGCGCCGCCGATGGCGAGCAGCATGCTGCGGATGTCGAACGACGAAACGCTGCCCCAGCCGAGCACGGTCCCGAGGTAGCCGCCGATGAAAGCGCCGACGATGCCGATGGCGATGGTGACGATGATCCCCGTGAAGCCCCCGGCGCCGGGGTCGTTGCCCGGGACGAGCAGCTGGGCGATTGCGCCGGCGATAAGGCCGAAGATGATCCACGCAAGGATTCCCATGATGTTTCCTCCTGAGCCGGGAGTGACCGGCGGAAGCAACGGTAGGGCGCGATCCATCCGTTACGGATAACTCGGATCGGGGCAAGCGTTGCAGGGGCGTTGCAGTCGCCGGACCGAAGGGCTTCTCAGGGATTTCCCCAATCTTTGCCGCCGTTTGTGAAGGCTTTCGCAAGAAAGAGAGAAGGCCGCGTCCGGGAGTGTTACGTTCCTCACACAAGAACCTGACGGCGCGGCAACCGTCCGTTAATAGCACTGTGACGAAGTAGGGAGGCGCGGGGAGGTTGGGAGAGCAGACAGGCATGCGTTCGAACCTTGCCCTTTACCTTGGCGCCCGCGCCTTCGGGCAGGTTGGCCACAACCTGTTCATCGCCACGCTCTTCTTCATCGCGGGGACCGGCGACCACGCGGCTGTGGGTCTCGGCACCGTGATGGCTGCGACCACGATTTCGGCGATGGTGTTCGGCATTCCCGGAGGCGCAATCGCCGACCGGCTCGGACCGGGCCGAGGGTTCGCAGCGGGCAGCGGGCTTCGCGCGGCAGCGATCGGCATCGCGCTCCTCACATCCACCTCTCCAGTCGCCATCGGTGTGATCGCGTTCGGATACGCGGCGGTATCCCAGGTGCACAACCCATCCGAGTTGGCCCTCGTGAAGGTGCTCTGCGACCGCGCGGCCGGGCGGATGCACTCGCTCCTCGTGGCGATGCAGTATGGCGGCCAGGCACTCGGGTTCCTCGTCCTCGCCCCTTCGCTGTACTTCCTTGGCGGCGTCGAGGCGGCGCTCGCCGGCTCTCTGGTCATCGTCCTTGCGCAGCTGGTCGTTTCGAACATCCTCGCGATGCGGTTGCCGGTCGCGAGCGAGGGAGACGCGCCGGCTGCGGCGCGTCACTTCACCGGACTGCGTGAGACGCTTTCGGTGTTCTCCCGCTCGGAATCAGCGCGTGACGCGCTCGCCGTCCAGGCGCTGAAGTCGCTCGTGGCCCAGGTCATCCTTGTCGCCTTCCCGTTGTACGTGAAGCACGACCTCAGCCTTGGCGCGGAGGGCGCGGCCGTGCTGCTTGTCCCCGGTGTCCTGGGGGCCGGCGCCGGCCTGCTCTGGGCCGCCATTGGCCTGAAGACCGAGGGCATGAGGCGGGCGATGCGGCTCTCGATCCTTGGTATGGCCGTGGCCGTGTTCGCCCTTGCCGCGCTCGATTACGGCGTGAGCTTCGCCTTCGCCTATAGCCAGGTGCCGCCGCTGGTGCGCGTTGAAGCAGCGTTGAATACGACGGCGGTGATCGCTACGCCGGTGGCGTTCCTCATCGGCGTCACGTTGAGCGTCTCGATGGTCAGTTCGCGCGCGGCTCTCACCGCCGCCGCACCGCTCGGCATCCAGTCGCGGGTGTTCGCGGTGCAGACGACGGTGGCCGATGCGCTGGTGGTGCTGCCCTTGCTGTTCGCGGGAGTCGCGGCGGAGCTCCTCGGGGCCCGCACGACGCTGGCGGCGCTGGGGAGCCTCTGCGCCGTGACGTGGCTGCTGATGTGGCACCCGCGCTTCCAGCTCGCCTTCCTGGCGCGGCGCAGCGAAGCCACCGCTTGACCGCCTTTTCGCTGCGCGGCACTGCGCCGAAACTACCAGCATGAGCAAGAGTCAGGCCGCTTCGGCGAAGGTGGGCTGGTGGAATCCGGGCTGGAGCTGGAAAGTCTGGGCTATGGTGGTCTTCCTGCTTGTCCCGACTCTGGGCTTCGCGCTCTGGGTGCTCGCGGAAGCCGGCGGGCAGACCAAAGTCGACCCGGCACTCGTCGGGCTCGCGGGTGGGAACGCGGACGGACCCGTGACGGCGATCACAGGGACCGAGCACACGATCTATCACGCCAGCGGAGCGCTCCCGGAAGCGAAAGCGCACCGGGTGGATGGCCGCGACACACTGGTCTGGTTCACGAACGCGCGTTGCGAGGAATGCGAGCGCGAGATCTTCACGCATACGGTGATGAAGGACTTCCGCGACCACTTCGTCTTCATGGAGAAGGATATGGGCCGCGAGCCGGCGGCCAAACGGCTGGGCGTGAACGATGCGCCGACGTTCGTCTGGCTCGACGCCGAGGGCAACGAACTCGGAAGGTTTGGGGCGGTCGCGGATGAGGCAGCCCTTCGCGCCGAGGTGGAGAAGTTCCTGGCGAGCCGGTAGGGCGGCGGGCGTGGGGTAGGATCTGCAGGTGACTTCGAAGTTCCCTCGGGTGCCCGGTATCACGTTGCGCGCGAGCGGCAGCGGGCCGCTGGCGTTCACGGCCGAGGCGGTTGATGCCGAGGGTGTCGCGGGGACGGCTTCGCTGACCCTGGAGGACCGCGGCCATGAGTGGCGGGCGACAGTCGGCCTCTCGCTCGCGCCGGAGACGGACGAGCCGATGGTGGCGGCGGCGCTGCTGCGCTGGGCCGAAGTCCAGAGCCAGACGATGATCCAGCGGATCCGCGCGCCACTGCTGCGGGCCGGCCGGGTGGCCAGGCGCGCCGAACGCGTGCTGTGCGTCGACACCCCGCCGGAGGACCCGGCCACGCTGGAAGCCCTGGAGGCCGCCGGCCTGAAGCTCACCGTCGCGGAAGACGAGATGACGCGTCCGACGGCGAACCTCCCGGCGGTGCGGCTGCCGAGCGGGATGGAGTTCCACGCCTGGGACGATGCGGCGGCGCCGCTCTTCCATCGCGCCTACTTCGAAGCGTTCCGCGACCGGCCGGGATTCCCCGGGTGGGACGAGGCGCGCTGGCGCTCGGCGTTTACCACCGATGCGGCATTCCGGCCCGACCTGTCCGTCGTGATCCTCGAAGGCACGGAGCCTGTTGGCTTCGCGGTGCTGTGGGTGGAGGACGAGACCGGCTGGGTGATGCAGATGGGCGTGCGTCCGGAGTGGCGGGGCAAGGGCCTCGGCGAGGCGCTGTTGGCGCACGCGATCGCGGCGTTTGCCGCGGAGGGCCTGCCCACGGTTGCGCTGGAAGTGGCAACCAACAACCCGGCCGCCCGCGCGCTCTACGAGCGGATGGGGTTCGTCGCGACCACGAGCTACCGGTCCTGGCGGAAGAAGCTGTCCTAGCTCATTCCACGAGGATGCCGGGGTTGAGGATGCCGTTCGGGTCGAGTGCCGCCTTGGCTGCCTTGAGCGCGGTGTGGAAGAGTTCCGGGCGCTGCTGGCGATCCCAGGGCATGTGGTCGCGGCCGACGGCGTGGTGGTGGGTGATGGTGCCGCCGTTGGCGATGACAGCGTCGCTGGCAGCCTGCTTCAGTTCGGCCCACATCTCCAGCTCGGCCCCCTGGCGCCCCATGCCGCTGAACGAGTAGTACGGTGCGGGACCATCGGTATAGACGTGGGTGAAGCGGCAGCTGAGCGTGCCACCGCCGCAGACGCGCTGGAGCGCCCCGGTAACCGCTGCCCGGACGTTGGCGTCGAATTCCGGCCAGCGGTCCCAGGTGATGGACGTTTCGAAGGTGTCGCCGACGACGCCCATGCCGGCGGTCAGGTTGCGCTGGTAGGGCGCCCGGACGAACGAGTTGCGCCACGCCCCGACCGCACCCTGGCGGCCGACCTCCTCGTCGGAGCCGTCGGAGATCTTGATTGCGTCGTCGTCGATGCCGCCGCCGGCGTCGCGGGCGATCTTCACAGCCTGGCGGATGTTCCAATCCTGGGGCAGTTCGGCGGATTCGAAGGCGATGATGAGGAGTGCTTCGTCGCCCTGGAGCCCGGCGGCCGAGCCGGCCTCGGTGGGATCGAGCAGGCGGAGGTTCGCCGGCCACAGCTTCGCCTGGACAACGTGGCGGGCGGCCTCGTAGCCGGTCTGCCAGCTGTCGAAGGTGAGGCCGGCGCTGGCCCGGAAGGTGGGGCGCGCCTGGATGCGCATCCATGCTTCGGTGACGATCCCGAGCGAGCCCTCGCTGCCGAGGACCATGCGGTCCGGGCTCGGCCCGGCGCCGCTCCCCGGCAGGCGACGGGATTCCATGATGCCCTTCGGGGTGACCATGCGCGTGGATTCCACGAAGTCATCGATGTGGGTGTGGTTGGTG
>CALMIW010000571.1 GCA_937864275.1 uncultured Dehalococcoidia bacterium | reverse complement strand
CACCGACCTGGGCCGACCACTGGGCTTCTATCGAGGCGAAGCCCAGCGAAGCGCTCACCGAGGAAGAGGTCAACTTCGAGGTTGACCGGGCAACCGATGAGGTGAGAGCGAAGCGGTACGCACGAACACTGTCAGAGGAGCAACTGGTCTCGGAGTGGCAGCGTGCGCTCGCCGAGGTTCGCACCAACCTGCCCCGCGGGCTCTCTGAGGCGGAAGTGGAGGCCGAGGTTGATGCGGCGCTCGCGGAAGTGCGAGCTGGGCGTGACTCGCGCGGTCGTTGACACGAACATCTGGGTCTCTGGGATCCTGACGCCAACAGGATTCTCCAGTCAGGTGCTGCGCCTGATGGCGGACCGTGAGTTCACGCCTATCTTCTGCGCCGAAACGGAACAGGAGCTTCGGGAGACCCTCCGCAAGCCCCGCCTCGTACGGCGCATGAGGTTTTCTTTCGAGGCCATGAACCAAACCGTGGCTGCGCTCCTGGCGTTCGGCGAGGAACTCACCGTCCGGGAGGTGACACCAGTCTGCCGAGACCCACGGGACGACGTCTTCGTCGCGCTTGCCGTGGCCGGCAAGGCCGACTACCTGGTCACCCGCGACGATGACTTGAAAGGCGACGAGGGGGTCCGCGAGCACCTGGCGGCAGCCGGCGTCCGGCTGGTGACGGTACGCGAGTTTGTGACCGTCCTCGATGAGGCCGCCGCAAACCGCTAACTCCACTCCCTCACAGTACCTTCAGGAACTCGGCGCTCTCCGGGGTGACCTCGATGAGGCCCCCGCCGCCCGCACGCTCCTGGTGATACCGGTTCCAGACGCCAAGCCGGCGGATGTTCTTGATGGTGTCCCACAGGCCGCCTGGCGTGAGGTAGTAGCGCGCCACCGCGCGGAACTGGACGCGCCGCAGGAGGGAAGGCTCCGTGCGGAACACGGCGTGGCCGCGTACCCGGAGCATCCTGTCGCGGCGCGCGCCCCGCTCTCCATGGAAAAGGAGCACGACTTCCGGGTTGGTCATGATGTCGCGCGCCACCGGATTCCCGGCCCGCGTGGCCATGTAGATCCGGCCGCGGTCCGCAATGAACCACAGGGGGATGATGTCGGCGTTCCCTTTCGGCGAAAGCGATGCGATGCGCAGGATCATCGAACGGTCGATGAAGAGGCGGACCGCGCGGTCGTCGGGTGTTCGCTGCGTCATGCTTGGCGCATCTCCCCGTAGTGCCAGGCCACGGTCTTCTCCGGCGCCAGTTCGTACCACTCGGCATCGCTGTCTTCGCCCGCGGGTGCCTCGCACCGCGTCACCGGACCGCGCATCCACGTGCCGCGGAGGTCGAAGTACCAGGGGCCGTCGTCGATGACGAGCTTCGCCTTCGCCGGCAAAGGTCCGGCGGCCCCGTCGACCGCGAACAGGTACCGCCCATCGACGAGGCGGAAGGTGGCGGGGACCGCCTCGATCGCCCCATCGCGCACGAAGGCGAGCGCGGCCCGGGGTGGGTGTTCGAGCAGGTCGCGAAGCGCCTCCGCCGTGACCGACCGCGTGACGCGCTTCATGTGGGGCCGCCCGCCTTTCGATGGACCGAGACGGCGTACCCGCCACCCTCTACCCACGGGTCGCGGTCCCAGGTCGCGAAGCGTTCGGCCAGGACAAGACCGGCCGCGGCCGCCAGGGTGTCGTACCGGGCGAGGCTGAGCTTGCCCGGGCCGAGTTGGAAGCCCGCGACGAGCAGCCCGCCCGGTCCGAGGTGGCTCGCCATGTTCGCGAGCACGGCGCCCTCGCTGCCGGGCGTCAGGAAGATCATCACGTTGCCGGCCATCACCACGGCTTCGAAGGTGCGGCCCAGGTCCACCGTCTCGAGGTCTTCGTTGTGCCAGGGGATTCCCGGCGACTTGCGGATGGCCGTCGCGAGCATGGCCGGGTCGAGGTCGACACCGGCGACGTCCAGGCCTCGCCGGGCCAACTCGCGCCCGACTCGCCCGGTGCCGCAGCCAGCATCGAGCACCGAACGGACGCCGTAGTGGGACACGAAGTTTGCCTCGCCGTGCACGTCTTCGCCCGCGGCGGCGCGCCGTTCGTAGGGAGCGTCGTAGCTGTCGCCGTCGCGGGAGCGGGTCGCGAGCCAGGGATTGGCGGGGTTCGTCATGGCGACCAGTCTACCCCCGGGGCCGGAGCAGTCCGAGAACGGAAAAGGGGAGCCGGTTGGCTCCCCCTCACGTTTGGCTGTGCGGCAAGCGGTCCTAGTTGACGCGCTCGAAGATGGTGGCGATGCCCTGGCCGCCGCCGATGCAGAGGCTGACGATGCCGAAGCGGCCGCCGGTGCGCTCGAGCTCGTGCATGAGCTTCACCGTGAGGATCGCGCCGGTTGCGCCGAGGGGATGCCCAAGGGCAATCGCGCCGCCGTTCGGGTTCACCTTCGCCGGGTCCAGCGAAAGTTCGCTGCTGCAGGCGCAGGAGACGCTGGCGAAGGCCTCGTTCAGTTCGATGCAGTCGATCTGGTCGAGGGTCATCTGGGCCTTGGCGAGCGCCTTGCGGATGGCCGGGATCGGGCCGCTGCCCATGATCGACGGATCGACGCCGGCTTCGGCACGGGCGACGATGCGCATCCGCGGGGTGGCGCCGAGTTCCTTTGCCTTCGTGGCGCTCATGACCGTGACGGCGGCGGCGCCGTCGTTGATGCCGCTGGCGTTGCCGGCAGTGACCACGCCGCCGTCTTTGAAGGCCGGGCGCAGCTTGGCGAGCGCTTCGGTCGTCGTGGCGCGGGGATACTCGTCGACATCGAAGACTTTCTCTTCGCGGCCGATCTTCACGGTCATCGGGGCGATCTGGTCGACGAAGCGGCCGGCTTCGATGGCGGCGATGGCCCGCCGCTGGCTCTCGACCGAGAACTCGTCCTGGGCGACGCGGCTGACTTCGAACTGGTCGGCCAGGTTCTCGGCGGTGATCCCCATGTGGTAGCCCTTAAACGGGTCGCTGAGCATGTGGATGATGCCGTCTTCGATGCTGTCGTGGCCGAGGCGGTAACCCGCGCGGGCTTTGCGCAGGTAGAAGGGCATGCGCGACATGTTCTCGGCGCCGCCGGCGACGACGACATCCGCGTCGCCGCTCTGGATGAGGCGCGAGGCAGTGTTGATCGCTTCGAGGCCCGACCCGCAGATGCGGTTCACGTTCATGGCGGGCGTGCCGACCGGCAGGCCGGCCTTCACCGTGGAGTGGCGCGAAAGGTAGGCGTCTTCGGCCACCTGGCCGACGATACCCATCACCACCTGGTCGACGTTTTCCGGGGCGATGCCGGCGCGGGCGACGGCCTCCCGAATGACGTGAGCGCCGAGGTCGGACGCGGGGACATCAGCGAGGGTGCCCTGGAACTTGCCGATAGCAGTCCGGACGCCACTGGTAATGACGACATCTTCCATGTTTTCAGTCCTGTAGTGCGTGAATGCCCGGGGCGCCAATCGGCGGCCGTGGAGGCGGCACCGTCCGTGCATTGTACGGATGCGGAGAACGCGCCGCCAGTGGATGGGAGATGAGGGAGCCATAGGTTGCGCCTATGACTCCCGCCACCGGATCGCTTGAAGGCAACCGGTTAGCCGTCCGTGTAAGAAGCGCGCCACCCGGCGGTCTCACCAGTGGAGTTCCTCTCCTTGCTGACGGGCCCGGCGCACCTCATCCCAACCGCCCCGGGCTCGTCGGCCCCCCGAACGCCCTTCTTGGACGTGATGCCCCTGGCGTGGCAGGATTTTGCGGCGAGCCACATACGGCACTCGGCGAAAGGGCCGCTCATGCGTCAACGTGTACGGGCAAGGCAACAGCAGGCGAAGCGGGCCCAACGGTCGCCGGACCGGCAGGCTCGGCCGTCCCAGTCCTCTTCCGCTTCCGGGGCCACCGCCTTCCGGCCCACCGTGCCGGCGGCACAGGCGGTGGTTGGCAACGCCTGGGGGGCGCGGACGGTTAGCGAAGGCGGCGCGACGCACTCCCGCGCCGGCGCACCGGTCGTCCAGCGGATGAGCACGACCGAGGCGTACTACCAGAACACGCTCGGCACCAAGGGCATCGCCAACGCCTTCCGCATCCATCCGACGATGCGCGCCTTCATTTCGAACCTGACGCAGTACAACCTCCTGTCCAGGAATGCGGCGAATACGCAGTCAGTGCGGACGATGACGGACCGCCTGAACGCTGTCGCGCGCCACGCGTTCAACCTGGTGGGCGTCCGTGACGAAGTCGAGCGGGAGTTCCCGAACCCGGATCAGAACGACCAACAGCTGATCGAGCGCGCCATCCGGGCCGCGATCGAGGACGTGAACCAGGAGGAGCGGGCGCTCCAGCAACTCTCCACCGACCCGAACCTCAACGGGAGTGGGATGACCTGGCAGCAGGCTATCTTCGCCGCCCGCGCCGGCGTGCCGCTCACCAGCGTGAAGACCGACCAATCGCTCGCGCCCGGCACCAACGGCCAGCAGGTTGGCAACCCCAAGCGCCTCGGCGGCGGCCAGGTGAGCGAGGTAACCGCCCTCGACTACAACGAACCGAACGCCCCCGGCGGGCGTGAACGCCGCGTCTTCAAGCCGAACGAGGTAAACCCCGGCACCGTCGCCGGCGAACTGGATGACAAGAACGTGCAGACCTCGTTCCGGGTGGTGGCGGCGGCCCGCGTCCAGGAACTGATCCGGCAGCAAATGCAGATCGCGAACCGCCAGTTCACGCTGCTCATCGGCAAGGTCGAACTCGCCCTGCACGACAACCAGATGGGCACCACCAGTTCGTTCGCCAAGGGCAACGAGGGAATGAAGGCCGAGACCGCGAATACCGGCCGCATCCTCTCCCAGTCCTACCTCAACGTGGATTTCAACGACATCGAGCTGCAGCGGCAGGTGGCCAACCTCCAGCTGTTCGACATCATCTGCGGCCAGCTCGACCGTCACATGGGGAATGTGATGGTGAAGCAGGACAACACCGGGACCGAAGTGACGGGCATCGATAACGACTTCGCCTTCAGCTCCAGCTCCAATTCGACCGACACGATCGGCGGCGGCGGCAGCAAGACCCTGATGCCCGGGATCATCGACCAGTTCTTCGCCGAGGCCGTGCTGGCCGTGAACGAGGGCGCGTTCCAGGGCGCGCTCAAGGGCCTCTCGAGCGCCGAGATCCGGGCTGCTGTCGCCCGCTTCACCGATGTGAAGGCGCAACTCCGCCAGAAGGATGCCGCCGCCCAGCTGGTGACGCTTTCGACCGACCCGAACCGGAAGCCGAACCAGCGCACCTGGGACCAGATCTCCCTCGGCGACTACTCCCAGCGGGGCCGCTGGTCCAGCGAGCCGGGCGACTACATGGCCCAGCTCGGCGGCAGCCGCAACGACGCCCTCGCAGGGCTTCGCGCCAACCCGCCCGGCACGTTCCTTCCCGAGATCAAGGATGGGAAGTGGGCCTTGAAGTACGACACGGCCGGGCTCTTCCTGATGGCGCGGACCAACGACGGCTCCGACCTCTGGGACGTGGTGATCGAGGCCCTCCCGCGCAATTCGATGACACGGGCGGCGATGGAGCTCAACAAGGACCCGCAACTCGCTCCCGAGAAGGTGGCGGGACGCTGGATCCTGCGCTTCCCCGGGGGGATCGCCGTCTCCCGCGACCCGAACGGCGACGATATCTGGGGCCTGGTCCGGCGGGCGCGGCGGGGGGGGGGGGCGGGGGGCCACGGGCACCGCCCCC
>CALMIW010000570.1 GCA_937864275.1 uncultured Dehalococcoidia bacterium | reverse complement strand
CCCGACCTGTTCGCCCGCGTTCGCGCGCCCACGCCCACCCCCGACCCGGCCGCCGTTCCCGGTGACGCCGTGGGCATCTAGCGGGGGCGGGCTACGCCCGGGAACGGGTATGTGGCATATGCCGCGGCCAACGGAAACGGCGAGCATCAACCGCCGTCAAACACCCGTCCGCGCCAGGCGCGCAGTTTCTCTCGCGGGCTCGTCTCGCCAGGAGCGCCGCCGACTCGCCCGGAGATCCTCGCGGAAGACTTGCCGCTGGCCGCCGAACTCGCCGCGGGCCAGCGAGCCCGCGCCGCCATCAACTCGCCGGTATCGGAGACGTTGGCGGCGGAAAACGGCGCGGCGATTTCCGGAGGGACGCCGCTCATCCGTCCTCGCACCAATATGGGCGGGCGATGGAAAGGCGGGAATTCGTTCGGCCACCGTTCCGTGATTGGCGGGCAACTGCCGCCGGCGTGGCTGGTCATCCTGGGAGCCATGGTTGTGCTCGTCCTTCTCGCCGGGATAGCGACGGTCCCGCGCCTCCTGGACGGCGACGACGGCGAGCGCGTGGCCACGCTGGTTACGGGTGCACAGCAACGGATCGCCGCCTCGAACGCGCAGGCGGACCCGGCGCAGAAGCGGGCGCTGTTGACCGAGGCGCAGGCGATGCTGCTGGCCGCGCGGGAGAAGGGCGAAGACGCCCAAACCGAGCGGCTCATCAGCGAAGTCGCGGGTGCGATTTCGCAGATGGACAACGTCTTCGAACCGCAGCTGGTGGAAGCCGTCGTCTCGCTGGAGCAGTTCGGCTCGAAGCCGGTGGCCGTCACCAGGATTGCCGCCGGCAACGAGACGGCGTACCTGCTCGACGTGAACTCCTCGCAGGTCATCGCGGTGCCACTGAACGGCTCGGAGCCCCAGGTGGTCTTCTCGGAGAACAAGGACGAAAAGCACGGCAAGCCGGTCTCGATCGCGCACCTGGACCAGTCCGACCTCGGCGGGCCGGTGCTCCTCATCGCGGACACCGGGAACAAGCTCTGGGTGTACTCCCGCGGGGACGGATTGCGGAGCGTTTCGTTCGCCGCTCCCGGCAACCTCTCCATCAGCGATATCGCTGTGAATGGGGCCGACCTCTACGTGCTGGACTCCGGGCAATCCACGGTCTACCGCTTCTTGCAGACGCCCCAGGGGTTTCCTAACGCTCCGCTGGTGGCGCTGAAGAACGCCGATCTGAGCGACGCGCGGCGGCTGATGGTCGACGGCGAATTCATCACGTCGGACGCGGACGGACGGGTCCACCGGTTCCTTGCCGGCGGGCAGACGGCGATCACTTTCTCCGAGGCAGGCATAGACCGCCCCCTGGTTGCGCCCGAGAGCGTTCAGGCGATGGCGGACCAGGGCGAAGTGGCGGTGCTGGACGCTTCGAACGACCGCATCGTGGTGCTTCGTCGCGACGGGGGGTTCGACCGGCAGTACCGGCACAAGGACTTCGAAGGGGCGAGTGCGTTCGCCATTAGCAACGGCGAGGCGTTCATGTTCAGCGGGGGCCAGCTGCGGCGCGTAATCCTGTGAATTCTGTGTCCTGGCTCCTAGCCCACCGGACGGGCGATGTGCCATACTGAACCTGTCGTGACGCAGAGTTCGGTTGCTGAATTGACAGAATTGGGAACTTCCGTACCGGTGACGCTCCGTGCGCCCAGCCGGCACCGGCTGGTCCGTTGGCTGTTCGTCACGCTGGGATCGCTCCTCGTCGGGGTTGGCGTCCTCGGGATTTTCCTTCCGCTCCTGCCTTCAACGGTGTTCTTCCTGATGGCCGCGGGCTGCTACGGCAAGAGTTCGCCATCGGCTTACCGCTGGCTGACCACGAACCGCTGGTTCGGCCGCCACCTCCGCGATTACAAGGAAGAACGCGGCGCGACGCTCGGTGCGAAGTTCATGTCGATCGGGTCGCTCTGGCTGGGGATCGGGCTGACGGAAGTGCTCATCGACAACGTCTGGATCCGGCTCACGCTACTGGGGGTGGCCGTGGCGGTGACGGCGCACTTTATGCTGCTCCAGACCATCCGGCGCTGACCGCCGGCCCGGATGAGCGCGGGCGTGTTGCCGCCACCGATGGCTGACTCGCTACGCCTGGCGGAGCGGAACCTCTGGGCGGCAGGCTATGGATCCATACACATTTTCTTCATCTTCCGGGCGAGAAAAGTGCTTGACATGCGTGTTTCGAGGAGTACTTTGGACACCAGAGAACGCAGTTCAACCCGCCTGATCTGAAGAGGGTTGGGGCAACGGGAAGGCTGTCGTGGCGTAGGAGGAAAGCGTATGTATAGCAAGCTTCACGCCGTCTATGGAGTATGGATTGTGCAGAGGAAAGGTCTGCATTGAGCAGACCAGGCACCGCGGCCACTTAGGGCAGGTGTCCCAAAGTAGTTCGCGAACGTGAGCCGGGCGCAACAGAAGTCTGCACGAGGCAGCGCGGCCCGGATCGCTCCCCCTGGGAGCGGCGGACGACACCAGGTCCCAGCACGGAGTGGCCGCTCTTCTCCGGGAGACCGCCAGGTAGCCCGAAGAATGAGCTAGGAAATGAAACAGGCCCCGAATTTCGGGGCCTGTTTGCGTGTGCCGGGATCACGCATCAGAAGATGAGGATCAGGAGGAGCACGACGAGCGCGATGGTGAGCAGGCCGCCACCTCCCCACGCGGCCGCATGGCCCTCCTCGCGGCGAGTAAGAGCAACGGCGGTCTTGAACGCAGACTTGATGGTCTTCATGGAACGTCTCCTTTCAGGCTTCCATCGTGGGGCCTGGGCCGTGACGAAGGCCTTTCCGCACGAGGCAGCGGCGTTGCGGTTCCGTGCCATTGCGCCAGGCCAGGGATGCCTGCAAGGGCGAGCTTCGCTAGGCTGCAAACGTGCCACGCATCGCCCTGACTGCCATCGCGGCCCTGACCGCCCTTGTGCTGGCGTGGCCGGGCGTGTTCCTCCCGACGGAAACGCGCGCCTACACCGTGCAGACCGTCGAGGTGAGCGAGCTCGGCTTCAACCCGGCCGTGTGCCGGATGAACCGCGAATACGTGCGCTTTCACAATGCCGGCGCCACGCCGATCCGGGTGATTCGGCCCGGAGTGGTGGCAAGCGACCCTCCGCTGATCGACACGGGGGTGCTGCAGCCAGGGGAGTACTCGACCGAGATCATCATCCCGCATGGCGGGACCACGGTGTTCTACGACTTCGACCGCCCGCAACATTCGGTGACGGTGGTGACGCCGGTTTGGGTGGAGCACTGGGAACCGAGTTGCACGCCGGACCCGAACTTCACCCCGCCGCAGCCGCCCTGCCGCACGAACCCGTCCTGCCTGCGCCTGCCCGCCCTCGCCGTGGACTAAACGCGCCTTTCCTTCGCGCTTTCCCCTTTCCGAGTTCGTCGTTACGGTAAGTGGCGCCCGTGGTGGGGTTGGGCCTTTGTGGGGTCGGTGCATGCGTTTGGTTTCTTACCGGCCGCTTTTCGCGGCTGCAGCGCTGGTGATGGCGCTATTCGGAGCGATTTCCCTGGCGTTCTTCAGCGGCGGCGACACGCCCGCACGCGCGGTCACGCGGTGGACCATCGAAGTGAACACCCAGGGGTTCAATCCCCGGTTCTGCAACATCGTCCGGAACGACGAAGTGCAGTTCAAAAACGTCTCGAACGTGGACATCCGCGTGTTCAAGCCGGGCCATGGCGGCCTCCCGGACGACCCTGACTGGACGCTGAAGCCGGGCGAGGTTTCGAGCGCGCTGTCGTTCACCGCGGGCGGGAGTTACATGTTCTACTCCGGACTTGGGCACGAAGTGACGGTATTCACGCCAAACACGGGTACCGGCACGCCGGGCTGTTCGAAAGAGGCGCCGACGCCGCCGCCGACCCCCCCCGGGACGGCGACGCCAACGGCCACCCCGAAACCGCCGAAGCCGGCGAAGTGCAGCTGGAACGGGTGCGCGGT
>CALMIW010000569.1 GCA_937864275.1 uncultured Dehalococcoidia bacterium | reverse complement strand
GTGCGCTGCCAAAACCCGCGACGCTCAACGCGAACACCCCACGCGGTGCGCCGCCGACCCCGCGGTCCGCCCGCCACCAACTCCCAACCTCACTACCACCGGAACCGACCGCTCAAATGATGCTCGCCGGGTCCACATCCACATGCCAATGGTCCCCGAGCCGGATCGACTCCAGCAGGCGCGACGGGTTCCGCCCGCGCATCAGCACCTGGTAGCGGTACTCGCCTCGTACGCGCGGAATGTACGCCGGTGTCGGCCCCAGGATATCCGGTTCCGCGCGCCCCGCTGCGTCCCGGGCGATGCGGAGTTCGTTCGCGACACGGGCCGCCTCTTCCAGGGCGTGCTCCTGGTTTGCGTGCCGGTACACCAGCCGGAGGAGCCTGTTGAAGGGCGGATAGCCCGCTCGCCGCCGGTGCGCGATCTCCTCCAGGTAGAAGGGCCGGTACTCGTGCGTCGCAGCCGCGACGATCGGCCCGGCCTCGGGCTCGTACGTCTGGATGTAGACGAATCCCGGCTTCTCGCGGCGGCCCGCTCGCCCTGCCACCTGCGAGAGCAGCTGGAAGGTCCGTTCGTGGGCGTGGAAGTCCGGCAGGCTCAGTCCGACGTCCGCGTCGACCACCCCGACCACCGTCATCTCCGGGAGGTCGAGGCCCTTCGCCAGCATCTGCGTCCCGACGAGGATGTCGATTTCGCCCGCTTCCAGCGATTGGACCATGCGCTCGTGGCTGCCTTTCTGGCTGGAGACGTCGCTGTCCCAGCGGGCGACGCGCGCCCCCGGGAAGTAGTTGCGCGCCTCCTGTTCGACGCGCTGCGTGCCGACCCCAAACGGACGGTAGCGATGGCCGTCGCACTTGGGGCAGCGGTCTTCCAACCGGCGTGAACGGGCGCAGTGGTGGCAGACGAGGAGCGTGCTCACCGGGCTCTGGACATCGAGGCTGAGGGCCACCTCGCACGAGGGGCAGAGCGGCAGATAGCCGCAGTCGCGGCAGAGCACGAAGCGTGCTGAGCCCCGCCGGTTCACGAACAGGATGGATTGCTCCCCCTGCCTCAACGCCGTGTGGACGGCCAGCCTGAGCGCGCGGGAGAAAATGCTGCGGTTGCCTTCCCGCAGCTCCTCTCGCATGTCGACAATCGTCACCGAGGGGAGCGTGCCTTCCGAAACGGTGCCGTCGTCGGCCGGCGCCAGCCGCTGGAGCAGCTCGACGCGCCCGATGGCGCCGACTTCACTTCGGTGATAGCTGACGAGGTCCGGGGTCGCGCTGCCAAGCACCAGTCGCGCCCCGGTCAGGCCGCAGAGCTTCTCCGCGGCGTCGCGCGCGTGGTAGCGCGGTTGCGGGTCGACCTGCTTGTAGCTCCACTCGTGCTCTTCGTCGAGCACAACCAGCCCGAGATTCTGCGCCGGCGCGAAGATCGCGCTCCGCGAGCCGACGATGAGGCGCGCATCGCCGCGCTGGACGCGGTACCACTGGTCGAAGAGTTCGCCCATCGATAGTTGCGAGTGGAACACCGTGAGCGTGTCCCCAAATCGCTCTCCATACCGCCGGATCGCCTGGGGAGTGAGCGCGATCTCCGGCACCAGCACGATTGCGCTCTTCCCGCCTTCCAGCGTCCTGCGCACAAGCTCCAGGTAGACCTCGGTCTTCCCGGATCCGGTCACGCCGTGGAGCAGCGTCGTCCCGGGGTTCGACCAGATCGCTTCGAACACGGCGGCCTGTTCGTTGCTCAGCACCGGAGGCGCCTTGTGCTCGAACTGATAGCCGGCGAGGGGGTCGCTTTCTCCCTGGTGCCCGTATTCCCGGAGGACCCCGCCGGCCTCGAGCTTGCGCAGGTGCCCGGGCGTCGCGCCGAGCTCCCGCACCTCGGTCAGTGTCACGTCCGGGTGGGTTGCCAGGTGCCGCAGCAGCCGCGCTTCGACCGACTTGGCGTTGCGCTCCGAAAGGGCCTCGGCCTGCGCGAGCGCGGCCTCGGGCGCTCCCTCCAGGGCGATGCGCCGTTCGAACCGTGGCCGTCCACTCGGGCGGGCGAGCCCCTGGGCGACCGTCAGGTGCCCGTCGCGTTGCAGGCGTTCGAGCAGCGTCAGCGACACCGGCCCAACCGCCTCGCGCAGCGCTTCTACCGAGACGCGGCCGTTCGCTGCGATGTACTGCAGGACCTTCTGATCCTTCGGGTACACCGGCAGGAGCGGCGGCACGTCGACCGGCGACACCATCGTCACGGCCTTCTGGCCGTATCCCGATGGGAGACAGCAGGCGATGCAGTCCCACAGCGGCGCGAGGTACTCCTCGCTCATCCAGCGCGCGAGGGCGATGTGCGCCGCGTCGAGCACCGGCGCCGGCTCCGCCACGGCGGCGATCGGGCGTACCGCCTGCAACGGCGTGGTCTCCGTGAGCGCCACGACGATCCCTTGCAGGATGCGCGGGCCGAATGGCACGAACACCGCCTGGCCCTCCGCGACCGCCAGTTCCTCCAGCACGCTATACGTGAACGGCTTCCGCGCCGGTTGGCCGGCGTTCACCGCCACTTCGGCGAAACGCGTGCCCGGCGCCGGAATCTCCGCCGGGTCGTTGCCGAAGAGGCTCGGTGTTGTCACCACCCGATCATGGGAGCGCCGCCCGCGGCTTGTCGATCACAGCACTTCGTAGAACGTGATCACCACCTGTGCCTTGCGCCGCTCGCCCGAGCCGATGAACAGCGAGTTCATCAGCCACTGGTAGTCCGGGTGGGCCGTCTCGAACGTCGGCGTCGTCCGGAAGTAGACCTCGCTCGGGTCCACCGCTTCCCCCGCGTTCAGCCGCGCCATCACCTCTGGCGATGCGCGCCGGATGCACCGGTTCACCATCGAGATCAGTGCGCCGTCGTCGGTCTCGAGCGCGTACCGGGCTTCGAGTTCGAGCGTGCCGTCCGGCCGGACGATCTGCCAGTCGGCGCCCGGCAGCACCTTGCCCTTGATGCGCGGTCCTTCGAACGTGCCGCCGACGATGGGGACGACCCGCCGGTGCCCGCGCACCGTCTCGCCGAAGTCGATGATGTTGGAGACATCCACATGGGTGATGAAGGCGAACTCGAGTTCAGGCAAGGGACGTGTCTTCCTTCGCGTTGAGTGATTCCTTGTCAAAGCCCGCGAGCTGCTTGTAGCGGTTCGCCACCTCCTCCAGCTCGTCCTGCGAGATCACCTCGTCGAGGCGTTCGAAGCCGTCCGGCGCGCGCTCCTCCACCAGTTGCATCACGGCCTCCGGGCCCTGCTGCCGGTTCGCCAGCACGATCCGCGAGGTCGCTGGCAGCCGGTGCGACTCGTACTCGCGCAGCGCCGCCACGGCGTCCGGCTGCGCCTTCAGCGTCTCCGCCAGGTCCGCCGCGTCCAGGATCGCCTGCGAGGCCCCGTTCGAGCCGATCGGGTACATCGGGTGGGCCGCATCGCCCAGCAGCGTCACCCGCTCGAACGACCACCGCTCTACCGGGTCCCGGTCCGACATCGGGAACTCGTAGATGTGCTCCGCCCCGGAGATCAGCGCCGGCACGTCCAGCCAGTCGAACCGCCACCCGGCGAACGCGGGGAGGAACCGCTCCTTCGCCACCTCCCGGTTCCAGTCGCGCGTCGGCTCTTCGTCGCCGCCGATCGGCAGTTCGGCCACCCAGTTCACCAGCGAACGCCCCCGCCCCGCTGCCTCCGCCGAGATCGGATAGGCAACGAACTTCTGGTTCGCGGACCCGGCCCTGATCATCGAACGGCCCGTCAGGAACGGCTCCGACTCGGTCACGCCGCGCCAGAGCAGCCGCCCCGAGAACCGCGGGGTTGGCTCATCCGGGTAGAACAGGTGGCGCGTCGCCGAGTGGATCCCGTCCGCGCCGACGAGCACGTCACCGGTGGCCGTGGCGCTCGCCCTCCCGGTCTGCCGGTCGATGAACCGCGCCTCGACGCAGGGGTCCCGGACCCACGCCCACACCCGCGCCC
>CALMIW010000568.1 GCA_937864275.1 uncultured Dehalococcoidia bacterium | reverse complement strand
CAAGCTGCCGCTGGTCGACGCGCTGATCGGCTCGGCACTCCTGATGGCCGACATGAACGGCATCTCGAAGGCCGCGCACGTGCGCGACAAGCTCATCTGGCTCATCAGCTATGCCGAGACATTGCGCGCGCTCACCGAGATGGCGGCGATCCGCGGCGCCGCCGATGCCGACGGGATCTTCGCCCCGGACGCGCTGACGACGAACATGGCCAAGTACCACTTCGCCCACAACTACCACGAGGCCCTGCAGCATGTGCAGGACATCGCCGGCGGGATGCTGGTCACCGGCCCGGGCGTGGAAGACTTCGCCAACCCGGCGACCGGCGACCTCCTGCGGAAGTACCTGGGCGGCCGCGCCGGCATCGACGGCGAAGTGCGCACGCGCGCCATGAACATGGTCAGCGACCTGACGACCGGCGACTTCGGCGGCTATCACGCCGTCCTGGCGATCCACGCCGAGGGCTCGCTGGAGGCGGAGAAGCTGATGATCTCGCGGGCGTACGACTCCCGGCGCACCCTCGAATACGCCAAGAAACTCGCGGGGATCTAGGGCGATGAGCAGCAAGCCGAAGGTGCTGAACGAGTTGGACCGCGGCTATCAGCAGTTCCACGGCCCGCTCGAAGTCCTCGACGACGAGGCCTATGGCGAGACGTGGCTGGGAGAATGGAACCTCTCCCAGCTGCTCGCGCACATGGTGGGCTGGTACCGCGAGATGCTCGGCGCCATCGAGCGCGCGGGGCGCGGCGAGCGGCCCACACCGGAGGGCGTCGACTACGGCAACGCAGACAAGTGGAACGCGACGTTCGCCCAAGAGGCCCGGCCGGGGCGGGAAGCGCTCCGGGAGTTCGAAAAGGCGTATGCCGCGTACCGGGCCGCAGCCGCCGCCCTGCCGGAAGCCATGTTCGGGTTCGACGCCGAAAAGGGCCGACCCCTCATCGGAAACCGGCTGCTGCAGGGAGCGGGCATCGGCCACTTCGAAGAACACCAGGGCGAACTCACCGCCTGGCTGGAATCGCGAAAGGGGTAACGCCTCCGGTGGAACTGCCGCTGTTCCCGCTGCGGACCGTGCTGTTCCCGGGCATGCCGCTGCCGCTGCGTATCTTCGAAGAGCGCTACAAAGTGATGGTGCGCGAACTGCTCGCGAACGGTGGCGAGTTCGGCGTCCTGCTAATCCGCGAGGGACAGGAAGTCGGGGGCGGCGCGAAGCCGCACGAATTCGGGACGCTGGCGCGGATCGAAGAGGCGACCGAGTTGCAGGGCGGACGCTTCGCCATCGAAGCGCGCGGCACAAGCCGCTTCCGCCTGCGCAGGATGCTCCCGCCAAGGCCGTATCCGTATGGCGAAATCGAGATCGTTGGGGAGCCGCAGCCGACTCCAACGCCGCAACTGCAGCACGCACTCGAAACCGTCCGGACGACGTTTCCCCTCTACTTCCGGCTCGCCCTCTCCCTCTCCGACCAGTGGGCGGAACCGCTCAAGCTCCCGGGCGGCGCGCACGAACTCGTCGATTTCATCGCGCCCTGGCTGCAGGTGGAAGAAGAGGCGAAACAGCGGCTGCTCGAACTGGAGACGGCGCGAGATCGCATGGCGCATCTCGCCGAAGTCCTGGACGACCTGCTCCTGCGCACGCGCGAGGAGGTCGACGAGCACCGACGCACGAAGTACCGCGGCATCGGCGCGGGGAACTGAAGGAAACAGAAAGGCCCGGCGGGTTCTCCACCGGGCCCTCGGCATGGGTACGTGGGCGCGTGGCGCTAGGGTAGCGCGAGCATTCGCTCGAGGGCGACGAGCGACCACTTCCGGGTCTCCGCATCGACCTTCACTTCGTTGACGACAACGTCCTGGAGGAGTGCTTCGAGCACCCAGGCGATGTAGGCCGGGTGGATGCGATACATGGTGCTGCAGGGGCAGACGACCGGGTCGAGGCAGAAGACCGTCTTGTCCGGGTTCTGTTCGGCCAGGCGGTTCACCAGGTTGATCTCGGGGCCGACTGCCCAGGTCGCGCCGGCAGGCGCTTCGCTAATGGGTTTCACAATTTTCTCGGGCCACCC
>CALMIW010000567.1 GCA_937864275.1 uncultured Dehalococcoidia bacterium | reverse complement strand
CTGAGGCACTGTCCAGTGCAAGCGGCCCCGAATAGCCTCGCTCCCGGCCCCGGTTCGACAACCCCGGAGCCTCGCGAATACACTCCGGCGTCCCCACCACGTTCCCCTGGAGGTTGCCCATGGCGGGAGCACTCGAAGGTATCCGCGTCATCGATTTCGGCCAGTACGTCGCAGGCCCGATGGCGGCCATGCTCCTCGGCGACCAGGGCGCCGACGTCGTCCGAATCGACCCGCCGGGCGGCCCGCGCTTGGATACGCCGGCGAACGCCACCTACAACCGGGGCAAGCGCAGCATCATCCTGGACCTCAAGTCGCCCGCCGGCGTGGAAGCGGCGCACGCCCTCATCGCCTCGGCCGACGTCGTCATCGAGAACTTCCGGCCCGGCGTGATGGACCGCCTCGGGCTCGGCGCAGAGGCCATGACGGCGGCGAACCCGCGCCTCATCTACTGCTCGATGCCCGGCTTCGCCGCCAGCGACCCCCGGGCTGGCGTAGCGGCCTGGGAAGGCACGGTTGCAGCCGCGACGGTCACCTACCCGGCGAACGCTCAAACGGGCCGGCCTACGTTCACCGCGCTGCCGTTCTCTTCGTCGTACGCGGCCTTCCTCGCCGCCGTCTCGGTGGCCATGGCGCTCAACGCCCGAGCGCGCGACGGGCTCGGGCAACGCGTCGACGTGCCGCTGTTCGACGCCACCTTCGCCGCCATGGGCTACCGCGCCCAGCGCATCCACAACCAGAAGCCCGGCGACGACATGATGGCCATGGCCCGCATGATGGGCGTCACCCGCCAGTTCGAATGCAAGGACGGCCGCTGGTTCATGTACCACGCCGGCAACAAGCACGCCCAGGATTTCGCGGCGAACACCGGCCAGGGAACGCTGCTCGCCCCGGGTTCAAACGCGACTCCCGAGCAGGTCAAGGAGCACCTGGAAGCGCTCTTCAAGACGAAGACAGCGGCCGAGTGGGAAGCCTTCTGCGAGGACGTCGGCACGGAGGGCTCCATCTGCCGGACCAGCGCCGAGTGGCTCGAGAACGAGCACGCGCTCGGCTCGAAGATCGTCATCGATACGGTGGACCCTGTGCTCGGGGCCTTTCGCGGCCCGGGCATCAACGTCCGTATGTCCGAGACGCCCGGCGAGGTGCGCGGACCGCGCCCGCTCCCGGGCGCCGATGGTTCGAGCATCCTCGCCGAGGCGGCGAAGCCTGCATCCGTGGCCGCAAACCCCGCCGCCGAGACGATGCACGCCGCCCTCGACGGCGTGAAAGTAATCGACCTCTGCATCGTCCTCGCCGGGCCAACCTGCGGGCGCACCCTCGCCGAATTCGGCGCCAACGTCGTCCGCATCGACAGCCCGCATCGTGGCGGCGTCGCGTTCCACGTCGATATCAACCGGGGTAAGCGCAGCCTCCTGCTCGACCTGAAGAAGCCCGCGGGTCTGGAGGTCTTTTGGAAGCTGGTCGAGGACGCCGACGTCGTCGTCCAGAACTTCCGGAGGGGCGTCGCCGACAGCCTCGGCATCGGCTACGAAGCCGTGCGCGAACGCAAGCCCGACATCATCTACGCGTCGCTCAATACCTACGGGCAGGTTGGCCCGTGGGCGAATCGCCCGGGCCACGAACAGATCGCCCAGGCCGCCAGCGGCATGCAGGAACGCTACGGCGGCAGCGGCCGCCCAACCCTCGCTCCCTTCGCCGTGAACGACTATGGCACCGGCTTCATGGGCGCCTACGGCGTTGCCCTGGCCCTGCTCCACCGCCGGAAGACCGGCAAGGGCCAACACGTCGACACGGCGCTGGCCTACACCGCCACCATGCTCCAGTCGCTCTATCTGCACGACTACGCCGGCAAGCGGTGGGACGAGCCCCGCGGGTTGAACCTCGTCGGCACCGGCCCGCTCTACCGCGCCTACCAGGCGAGCGACGGCTGGTTTTTCCTCGCCGCGCGCCCCGGCGACCTCCAGGGCGAACTGGCCGCACTCGCCTCCCGTTCGGAAGCCGAACTTGAATCTCTCTTCGCCGGCGGAACCGTGGCCGGCTGGGTGTCGAAACTG
>CALMIW010000566.1 GCA_937864275.1 uncultured Dehalococcoidia bacterium | reverse complement strand
GCATGAGAACCGGATAGCGGGCGACGACAGCGTTATGTTGCTATTGGCGATTGCGGCGAAGCCGTTGGCGAACCCGCCGGTGCCGCTGGAGTTCCTGAGCTAGAAACCGTGTCGCGCGGGGACCGAGGCATCACGTGAGCGTTAGCCGGGTGACAGGGCGGCGAGGGCCTTGCTCGCGATATCGGGGTTCGTGGCGAAGATGAGCACGGCTTCGGTGGGCGAGAGCGCCGAGACCGCAAGACCCCGGCCATCGCGCAGTTCCGAAGCAGGGCCGGCGGCAGTTGCACCCGCGGCCACCAGCCAGTCATCGACCGCTGCGCGAAACTGCGCGAGGTCGGCATCCGAGGCAAAGGCAACGCGAATGACTGCGACGGACTGGTCGGCGGCCTCGTAGACATCGACACGATCGCCTGCCCAACCTTCCGCGGCAGCGACCGAGCGGAGCCCGTCGAGCTGGAGTTGGAGGACGTTGCGAAGGCGGAATTCGCCGAACGAACCCGAGGATGTCCTCTTCCAGCCGAGGCTGGAGAGATCCGGGAGATCCACCGTCTCCGGTCCCCAGCCGGCTGACGCCAGCTGGGGGTGGAGGATCTCGGCGGTGGTGATGCGCCGGCCGCCGAGCGCCGCTTCGGTGGCCGCGTTGGCATTCAGAGCGCCGACGAGGCTCGCCCAGTCCAGGCCGGACTCGTACGGGAAACGAAACTCGCGTTCGAGTGCTGCGGGGATGGAACCGCCTGAGATGGTCCGTCCGGAGGTGCCGCCAACCGGCGAGCCGGGAAGGTATTGAACCGCCCAGAGGCGTTCGTGGTGGGTCGCGTCGCCTTCGAGCACGGCGCTCAGGCCGAGCGACCAGTCGAGGTCGCCGGCGGCGCGGCCGAGCAGCGAGGGAAGGTCGAAGCGCCCATCCTGGAGGGCGTGCACGAATTCGTGGGCGACCGTGGCGCGGAGGGTGGCATCGAAGCTATCGAAGTCGATAGGTGTGGCGCCGTCCACGAGCCAAAAGTCGTCGTCGGCTGGTTCGTAAAACCCGATGACGGCCCGGGCGGCGAACTCCAGGTAGAGGTCCTCGACATCGTCGCCGGGACCGATCACACCGATGAGGCGGTAGAGCACCGTCATTTCGGCGAATGCATGCTTGTCCTGCTCGCTGAGCGTGTCCTGGAGCAGTCCGCGGACATCTTCGCGGCGGACGGTGCCGACTTCGACACCAGATGCAGCGGGGAGGCCACGGATCCCGGCGACCTGTCCCATGACTTGCTCGAGCCCGGGCGGGAGCGGCTGCGTTTCGGGAGTTGAGCCGCTATCCCGGCAGGCGGCGACGGCGAGAGCGAAGACAGCTACCGCCAGCAGGGCAACACGGGCGGCCCGTCCTTGCCCGGTGGGAGGGGGCGCAGCTATCCTGAGCGGTACGGCGCATTCGTCTAGTGGCCTAGGACACCGCCCTCTCAAGGCGGAGATCAGGGGTTCGAATCCCCTATGCGCTACCAGAATGAGCATCACGAGCAGGGCAGAAGCCCTGCTCGTTTCGTTTTCCCGGTGCGCCGCGTTCCGTAACATCTGAGAAGGTTTGGAGACTCCTCGCTGGAGGGTGTCATGGCATTTGTGGATGAGGCAACCGCGGCGCTTTACCGCGAAGCGTGGGAGGCCTGGTCGAAGCAAATCGAACACGTGCATCGCGTGTTCCTGGGGGACGAACGGCCGAAGCCGGACCAACTCAAGGGGCTCCTGAACCGGGAGGCGCGGGCGAAGGAACGGTACGACTCCGCGCGGCTGAAGCTCCTCGGACTGGACGAGGCGGCCGCCAGCCCGACGAAGGACCCGGACGAGAACCCGTTCAAGTAAACAAAGCTCACGTTCGTTAGCCGCAGGCGGAGGTATCATCGAAGGCGATGGCAACTCAGAAGGTGTTCGGACGGCCACTCGGGTCGCGATCGAGCCTCTACCTCATTTTCGCCATTCTCGCGTTGATCCCGGTCGCGGCGTTCACCATCGGGCCGCTGAGCAACTCCAGCCTCAGCCTCGACGGGCCGGGCGGGCCGTTCCTCGCGTTCTCGGCAGGAGTGCTGTCGTTCGTTTCGCCGTGCGTGCTGCCGATGGTGCCGATCTTCATCGCGCAGGTCTCGGGCTCGAGCATCAAGAACGGGAACTTCACGGCCGACCGGCGGGTCACATTCACCCACGCAGTTGCTTTCGTGGGCGGACTCTCCATCGTCTTCATCGCGCTCGGCGCCGCGGCAGGTCTGGTCGGTTCGTACTTCCTGGTCGACAACCAGCGCGAGCTTGGCGACTTCGCCGGGGCGGTGCTGGTGTTCATGGGGGTGCTAGTCATCCCGCCCCGGGGACGCGCCGACCCGCTGAAGTCGGCATTCCTCCTGGTTGCGCTGACCGGCGTGTACTTCTTCTTGGTCCAGGTCGCGCAACTCGAGGACGACCGCACGCGGTTGTTGCTGCTGGGGCTGGTGCTGCTGGCGGTGTGGCTCCGCTTCGCGGGATATCTGCAGCTGACGCTGTTTTCGCGCACGTTCGAGGTCCGCATCGCGACCAACCAGCCGATCGGCTACCTTCGTTCGGCATTCGTGGGCGGCGCCTTCGGCCTGGGCTGGACGCCGTGTGTCGGTCCGATCCTCGGTAGAAACCTGACACTCCCGGCGGACTCAGGTGGGGCGCTTGCTCTTGCAAG
>CALMIW010000565.1 GCA_937864275.1 uncultured Dehalococcoidia bacterium | reverse complement strand
CGACGGCGGAGCGGGCGTGGCGGCCGCGCTCGCCGAAGATCTCGACGAGCAGGTCGCTGGCACCGTTGATAACTTCGGGCTGGCGAGTGAAGTCCGGCGTGCAGTTCACCATGCCGAGGAGTTTCACCACGCGAACGACCCGCTCGAGATCGCCGAGCTCGACCTGCAGGTTCGCGAGAAGCGCCAGCATCGTCCATCGGGCGGCCTCGTAGCCCCGTTCGACGGTCAGGTCGGAGCCGACCTTGCCGGTGATGAGGCCGCCATCCGGGAGGTACGGGCCCGTCCCGGAGAGGAATACCAGGTTGCCGGCGCGGACCGACGGGACGTAGTTCGCCTGCGGCGGCCGCGGGGTGGCGATCGTGATTCCCAGTTCCTTGAGTCGTTCCGCGACAGTCATGGCTGCTCCTCGCACCGAGATTCGCGCATCTTCGTCCGCCAGGGGACGAGACTCAATGGCCCGCCTGCAGAGTGACAGCCGCATCTCGGCTATCGACCTCATACCCGGCTGGTCTTGGACTGGGGAAGCGCCGGGGCCTACGATCCCCGGCACTATGGCTACCTTTCGCATCCTGCTCACCCCCGGCGACGGCATTGGCCCCGAAGTCCTCGAAGAATCGCTCAAAGTCCTCGGGCGCATCGAGAAGCGCTTCAAGCACGAGTTCGTGTACGAGGAGGAGACGATCGGCGGCGCCGCCATCGACAAGTACGGCGTTGCCCTGCGGCCGGAAACCGTGACGAAGGCCAAGGCAGCGGCGGCCGTCCTGTTCGGTGCGGTGGGCGGGCCCAAGTGGGACGATCCCAAGGCAACCGTTCGCCCGGAAGACGCGATCCTCGGGATGCGCAAACAGCTGGGGCTGTTCGCCAACCTGCGCCCGGTGCGCATCAACCCGGAGATGATCGGCGAGAGCACGCTCAAGCCCGAAGTCCTCGAAGGCGTCGACATGGTCGTCATCCGCGAACTGACGGGCGGGCTGTACTTCGGCACCCCAAAGCGACGATGGGAGAGCGCGAGCGGGCGCCAGGCGGTGGATACGCTGCGCTACT
>CALMIW010000564.1 GCA_937864275.1 uncultured Dehalococcoidia bacterium | reverse complement strand
CCCCTCCGCATCCCCGCGGCGGCGTACAACGCCTTCGTCGATGCGGCGGTCGATCTGCGGCGGCGGGAGCGGAACGCCAACGCCGGGCCGGCGCTGGAGCCAGCGCAGCGTGGCATCGTCCTGGTCCGCAACGACTCGGACGATGACATCGAGCCGTACCACGCGCTGGCCATCACCGGCGTGCTCGTCCAGCCCGACAATGAGGACCAGGAGCGGACGTTCCACAGCCGCACGCCGCTCACGGGCGAGATCGCCACCGAGGAGTCCCCGTCGCTGTCGTTCGTGCTGGCGCTCCAGCCGATCAAGCCGGGCGATCTCGGACGGGGCGTGCTCACGGGCGTCACGCCTGCGCGGGTCTTCATTACGAACGAGACGGACACGACCTGCGAGCTCGCTCCCGAGGAGACCGTGCTGGCCAGCACCCCAATGGGCGGCATCCCGATCCTGTGGAAGGAAGAGGGCATCGGCGAGAAGTGGGCCGTGATCGAGATGGGTCAGCCTTCGCCCGGCCACGTCACGGCGATCCTCGGCGCTGCGCAGCCGATCCCCACGGAGAACAACCGCTGGCGCTACCCGTGGGTGGAGGCCCGGATCGACGGCGATCCTGGCAGCGACACCTATCTCCGGTATGTGCCCGTGCCCGAGGGGCTGTCATCGCAGCTCCCCGGTGGGGGTGAGGACCCAACGCGGCTGGCCATCAACCGCTTCGAGGCCCACCACATGAACAACTTCGACCCCGGATCAGGGTTCGGCGGCCTTCTCGGGCTGGGCCCGGTGTGCGAACTTCCCGGCGTGCTCCCGAAATGCCCGCCCGCGCGGTCGCTCAAGCCCAGGCTCGTACCCATCCCCGAGGGCGTCTGCGTGCAGCTCACCTGCGAGCGCAACAGCAAGGGCAGGCCCGTGTGGGTGTTCGAGGCCATGAGCCTGATCGAGGTTTCCGACCCGGCGGACGAGGACCGCAAGTTCAACATCTACATCGAGGGAGGCGCATGACCACGGCTCCCGCGACCAAGCCGGCCCTTGACTCCCGGCGCGAGCACGAGCGGAAGAAGTACGTCGCGCTGGCGTCGCGGCCCGCCGCGTCTGGCACGGGCTACGGCTCCACCAATCACGGTGCGGCAGCGCTCCCGCTCGTGCAGCGGCTCAAGCCGCGCTTCGTGGTGGACTTCGGGTGCGGCCGGAACGACTTCATCGGCGCGCTCCGGCGGATCGGGATCGACGGGCTCGGCATCGACTTCGCCTTCACCGAAGCGGACATCCCGCGGGCGATGCACAAGACCGGCCTGCTCGACGGAGTTGCCGACGTGGTGACGAGCTTCGACGCTCTGGAGCACCTGCTCCCGGAGGATGTGGACGCGGTGCTCGCGGAGATGCGCCGGGTCGGACGCCCGCGGGCGCACTTCGTCTTCTCGATCTGCACGCGCCCGAGCCGGACGACCGTCGCCGGCGAGGGTCTGCACCCGACCGTGCGACCGCTGGCATGGTGGCTGGATCGCATCGGGCAGGTTGGCACGGTGACGACACCGAAAGCCGAGGGCCGGTACATCGTCGGGCGGTTTGCTGCCAAGGAGGGCTGCGGCTGTGCGTGAGAACCAGTCGGACATCGCGGCGCTCCAGGCAGGGCTTAAAGCGCGGAAGCCCGCGCGTGATGGCTTGCGTCTCTACACCGCCGACTTCGACTCGGTTTCACTCGCGGGCTTCTATCGGGGCCGTTCGGCGTTCCTGATCCTGTCAGGGCCGTCCCTCACGCAGGTGGACCTCACGCAGCTCAACAAGCGCGGCATCGTCACGATGGCGGTGAACAACGCTTGGTCGGTCCACCGCCCGACCCTGTGGACCTGCGTGGACGATCCGGGCCGCTTTATCGACACCGGCTGGAAAGACCCGGGCATCCTGAAGTTCGTGCCGACCTGCTGCTGGGACAAGCGGCTCCGCATCCAGAACCCCGACGGCACGATGCGCCACAGCGCGTTCCGCGTGCGGCAGATGCCGAGCGTTCTGTTCTTCCGCCGCGCAGATCACTTCGACCACGAGCGGTTCTTGACGGGGGACTCCGTGCCGTGGGGCAACGACGCCAAGCACGTAGATTCGCTGGGGATCACAGGCAAGCGGAGCGTCATGCTCGTGGCGCTGCGCCTGCTGCATCACCTCGGCTTCGGCACCGTGTACCTGCTCGGCTGCGACTTCAAGATGGCGGCCGACCGCAAGTACGCCTTCGACGAGCACCGGGCTCCCAACGCCATCCGTCACAACAACGTCTTGTACGACTCGCTGGCCCGCCGCTTCGAGGCGCTGCGGCCGCACTTCGACAAGCACCGCTTCCGCGTGATCAACTGCTCTCCGGGCAGCGAGCTCCACGCGTTCGATCGCATGGACTTCGACGCGGCGGTGAAGGCCGCATCCGCCGAGTGCGGCAAGCCCGTGAGCACACAGGGCTGGTACGAGCCGAATCCCAAGCCTGCTCCGCAGGAGGCCGCCCCATGAGCGACGGCCCGACCCGATACTACTTATACATCCCCGTATGGGCGACGGGTCGCCCGCCTACCGGCGGCGGGTCGAGCAACTACTCCACGCCGTCGGGTTCTACGCCGGAGAGCACCTACTCGACGCCGACCAGCACGCCGAGCATGCCGTCGAGCTACTCGACGACGGGTGATGTCATCTACACGACCGGCCCCAGCGGCACGCCGACGCTCACGTTCTACACCACGGGCGCCTTCACGAGCAACACGTCGGGTACGACGCACACGCCGTCGAGCAGCGGGTCGAGCGATTCCATGTCCTCGGGGTCGTCGGGTTCGAGCAGCGGCTCGCCGTCCTCGTCCGCGGGCAGTTCTTCCTCCGGCTCGATGTCGTCCAGCGGGTCATCCTCGTCCGGATCATCGTCGAGCGGATCGTCAAGCAGCGGGTCCGGGTCTGGTTCCTCCAGCGGCTCCGGGTCATCGAGCGGGTCGGGCTCGTCGGGGTCGGGCAGCAGCGGGCAGAGCAGCGGCATGTCCAGCGGCGCATCTTCGGGCGGTAGCAGCGGCATGAGTTCGGGCGCGTCGTCGGGTGGATCGAGCGGGGGCGGGTCGTCTGGTGGCGGGTCAAGCGGCCCTGGATCGGGTCCCGGAAGCGGACCTGGTTCC
Source organism: uncultured Dehalococcoidia bacterium (assembly GCA_937864275.1). Classification (GTDB taxonomy): domain Bacteria; phylum Chloroflexota; class Dehalococcoidia; order Tepidiformales; family Tepidiformaceae; genus Amarobacter. The sequence goes on along the minus strand of CALMIW010000564.1, from coordinate 1,365 downwards.
GGCCCGGGCTCAGGGCCTGGCAGCGGTCCGGGGTCTGGTCCCGGTTCCGGTCCGGGCAGCAACTGCCTCCTCTTCGGCACCCTCGTGCGCCTCGAGGATGGACGCCTCACGCCCATCGAGAACCTCAAGCCCGGCGACCGCGTGGCATCGATTCAGGTTCCCGGCCTCGAGGTCGATGTCCCGTACCGCGCCCAGTACAACTGGCTCTCGCACCACGGCCTGCATGGCGCGACGCCAGTCGCGGCGCGCGTGGCGAGCATCCGCCTCGGCGAGCACCAGGGCTTCATGGTAATCAACCGCCGCCTGAAGGCAACGCCCGAACACCCGTTCATGGTCCGCCGCGGCGACGAGTGGGGCTTCGCATCCGCCGAGTTCATCCAGCCCGGCGACTTCCTGATCGACGAGCACATGAACGAAGAGGCGGTTGAATCGGTCGTCCGCATTGACGCGCCGACTCGCACGGTGGCCATCCACATCCCGGGCACGAACACGTTGCTCGCGGAGGGCGTGTGGGTCCACAACGACATGCCCGCGACCGCCCAGAGTTCCGGCTCAGGCAGCGCGTCGTCCGGATCAAGTTCCGGCTCGGGGAGTGGGTCCGGTTCCGGCTCGGGATCGGGGTCCATGTCCGGATCGAGCAGCGGCTCGTCGAGCAGCGGATCGTCCACCGGGAGCAAGTCCAGCGGCTCGTCCTCCTTCTCGACCTCGGGCTCGATGGCTTGGTCGGCCTCCTCATCCCGCAGCGGCTCGGGGAGCATGAGCGGATCGAGCTCCAGCGGCGGCGGCACGGGGACGTTCTCGATCTAGTGACATTGCCGGTACTTCCGAAGCGACCGCCGCCCGAGTGTCGCTGGCAAGCAATCCCGAGTACGGCCGACAAGGACTACACTTCCATATCGCGAGGGCTGCCGCATGGGTCAATGCAGCACATTCCGGTGGTTCATCACCCTGCTTACCGCGATGGGTGTATCGCTGTGCTGCTGCAGCCTCGGTTCCTTGATCAGTATCTGCACGCCATGTGACAGTGCGCACGCGAGCTGCCACGCCTCGCACCACGACGATGATGACGCCGTCACTACGTCATCGACCCATGATCACCGCGATCACGATCCGGCAGCGCCGGATCAACCCAAGCCCGGGCAGAAGGACGATGGATGCTCATGCGGCGGTGACAAGAGGGTCGGAACTCTTGAAGGAAAGTCACAGGTCACGCTTCAGCCTCTCGTGCTGGCGTACACGTTGCCTGAACCGGCGGCCTTTCAGCCGCTGCGAGGGCTACTGATCAGACACTGGCTCGACTCTCAGGCTCCTTTGAAACCGGATCAATCGCTTCTGCGCCAGCACTGCGCGCTCATCGTGTAGCAA
>CALMIW010000563.1 GCA_937864275.1 uncultured Dehalococcoidia bacterium | reverse complement strand
GCCCTCTTCGTTCGCGAACGCACCGGTGTGGGTCAGAAGGTAGAGGTGTCTCTCCTCGGGACCCAGATCGCGCTGCAGGCCCCGGAAATCCTGCACTACCTGCACTTCGGCGAGGAGCGCGCCCGCGAGTTCCGGGCCTCGCCTACCGTGGGCCACTACGAATGCGGCGACGGCGCCTGGGTCATGGTCGTCGGCATCGACCAGAAGTTCTGGCCACGCGTCGCCCGCGCGCTGGGCCTTGAAGAACTCATCGATGACCCCCGTTTCGCCCGGGGCTATCCAAGGGTAGTGAACCGGGAGGAACTCCAGGCCCGCATGGAGGCCGCCTTCCGTTCGCAGCCTTCCAGCCACTGGATTGAGAGGCTGCGAGAACAGGACGTGCCCGCTTCGCTGGTGCAGGACTACGCGACCCTCTCGGCCCAGGAACAACCCTGGGCGAACGGCTACTTCGTCGAACAGGACCACGCCCGCTTCGGCCGCCAGCGCGTCGTGGGCATGCACATCCAGTTCAGCGAGACACCCGGTGAAGTCGGAGCGCCCGCGCCCGAACTGGGGGCCGACACCGATGCCGTCCTGGAAAACCTCGGGATCAGCGCCGGCGAGCGCTCCCGGCTCGACGAGATGGGTGTGACGCGTTCCCTGCGCTAGGGATTGAAATCGCCGTTGGCGGGGCCTCCCGCCCCCGCGAAGGCAAAGCCCATCGTTGCCAGCGCCCCCCGCAACGCGCCCGCCTCTCCCGGCGCCGCCGTGCCGGCAAGGACCCGCTGCGCCGCGTCGTCCAGCGCGGCGAGAGCCGCCGGTGCCTGGAAGTCGTTGTCCATCGCCGCCTCGAACTCGCGCTGGAGGGGATGGCCTGCCGCGGGCGCTATCCCCGCGGATTCGGAGTTCGCCGCCGTCTGCAGCCGCCCGTACCGCTCCGACAGCCCGTCGAGGTCGCCGGCGTGGTAGTTCGCGTCGGTCCGCAGGTGCGTGCTGAGCAGGTAGAGGCGCAGCTGATCCGGCTCGTAGGTCTGCATCAGGACGCGCGCGAGCACGAGGTTCCCCAGCGACTTGCTCATCTTCACGCCGTCGAGCTGGAGCATCCCGTTATGGAGCCAGTGGCCACAGAACGGCGGGGGGCCGTAAGCGCACTCGGCCTGGGCGATCTCGTTCTCGTGGTGCGGGAAGATCAGGTCGCTGCCGCCGCCATGGATGTCGATCTGGGAGCCGAGATGCTTCACCGACATCGCCGTGCACTCGATACTCCAGCCGGGCCGTCCCGCGCCCCAGGGGCTGTCCCAGCTCGGGTCGCCCGGGTCAACCTGCTGCCAGAGCAGGAAGTCGAGGTGGCCCCGCTTCTTCTCCGCGCGCTTCGACTCCGGGTTCTCGAGCTTCCCCAGCGCCTCGAACGAGAGACCGTTGAGTGCGCCGTAGCGCTCGAAGGTGGTGGCTTCGAAGAACACGTCTCCGTCGACCACATAGGCGTTGCCGCGCTCGATGAGCTTGGCCGTCGCTTCGATGATCTCCGGGATGTGGTCGGTCGCGTAGGGGTAGGCACTCGGACGCAGCACGTTGAGCCGGTCGAGGTCCGCGCGGAAGATCGCGTCGTTCTCGTCGCGAATCTCCGCAATGGGGCGCCCGCCCTGCCGCTTCGAGACCATGATCATATCGTCGTCGATGTCGGTGACGTTCTGGACGTAGCGCGTCTCGTACCCCCTGTACACCAGGTACCGGCGCAGGGTGTCGAACTGGACGTAGGAGAAGGCGTGGCCGAGGTGGGTCACGTCGTACGGCGTCACGCCGCAGACGTACATGCTCACGTGGCCCGGCCGAACAGGCTGAAACCCCCGGACCTCGCGGCCGAGTGCGGAATAGAGGCGCAGGGTCACTCCATGCTCCGAAGAAGGGTGTCAGAGAGCGTAGCAGAGCCCGCCGGGGCTGTCCGAACGGTCACGAAAGCGCCCCGCTGGCAAGCAGTTCAGCCACCGCGTCGTCGTCGAGGCCGAGCAGCCCCGTCACGATGTCGAAGCTGTCCGCGCCCGCCATGTGGACTCCCTCGTAGCGGCTCGGTCGCTGGCCGTTGAATCGCGCCGGGAAGCGGTCGATGGGGTATTCGCCCCAGTTGTCCGCAGTCGCCGTACCGAAGAATTCCCGCGCTTCCAACTGTGTGTCACTGGAGGTCAGGTCTTCGGCGTTCTGGACAGGCCCGGCGCAGAGGCCAGCCGCCTGGCACCGGCGGGCCACCTCGTAACGATCGAGGGTCGCCGTCCAGTTGCCAATCGCCGCATCCAGTGCGTCCTGGTTTTCGATGCGGAGCGAGTGAGTGCGGAAACGGCCATCGCTCGCCAGCTCTGGACCGGCCAGTGCCGCGAACCGCTCCCACTCGGCATCGCCCCTCACGGCGATGGCCACCCACTTGTCGTCTCCGGCGGCGGGATAGATGCCATGCGGGGCCCAGGCATCGAACGGATGGCGGTTGCCAACCGGTTCCGGATCCGCACCGTTCGCCAGGTAGTCCAGCAGCGCCGGCCCCATCAGGCCCAGGCCGAGTTCGTACTGGGAGAGATCGATCGTCAGCCCTTCGCCGGTTCGGTCCCGGTGTTCGACCGCCTGCAGAGCGGCAAAGGCGCCCGCGAGGCCGCTCAGGTGGTCGGTCAGAGAGAACCCGTAGCCGAGGAAGTGCTCCCCCGGCGGGTTCGTCAGGTACGTCAGGCCGGTCAGCGCGTGGATCGTCGGCGCGAACGTCACGAAGTCTTTCCATGGACCGTCCTGGCCCATGCCCCCCATGGAGATCACGCTCACGCCGGGGTTCGTGTCGCGGAGCCCGTCGCGATCGAGGCCCCAACGTCGGAGCACGCCCGCACTGAAGTTGTCGATGATGATGTCGCACGTTTCCGCGAGTTTGCGCGCTACCTCGCGGCCGGCCTCGCTGGCCATGTTGATGGCCACGCTCTTCTTGTTCCGGTTCCACATCGTGTAGTAGGGGTGGTCCGGGGAGTTCGCGCCGCTCCCACGGGCCGCCGTCCCGACCTTAATGACCTCCGCTCCAAGGTCCCCAAGCACGCGCGTGCCAAAAGGGCCGGCAAGGACGTGGGTGAAATCCATGACTCGGATTCCCTCGAGCGGCCGGGCGCTGTCCGCGGTGCGCCGGTTTGCTGCCACCGGGCGGCGCGCCCACTCGACACCCGCAGCCCGCGTGGCTGGCCGCGGGTGGCCCCGGTCGGCGCTCGTCCGGATGAACCGCCCGGGGAACCGCACCGGCCCATAGCCTTCGATATCGACAGGCTGGAGGTATCCCCGCGCTTCGATCTGCGGGCTCTTGGTGAGCGCTTCCTCGATGCTCCAGACAACGCCAAACGGCTGATGTCGCCGCTGTGCTTCGTAGAACAGCTTCTCGCCGTCGTTCGCGGCCACCCACTCGCGCAACACCTTCATGACGTACGGGAGGTCGCGAATCATGGCGACGACGTTGGGGTACTTCTCGGTGTTGGCGAGTTCCTGCGCGGCGCCCTCCTCCAGCAACCACGGAAGCAGCACGTCCGCGCAGCGCAGCGCGGCCGTGACCATCACGCCGTGGCCATCGGCCCCCTCGTAGACCTCGTAGGCATTGCTCCAGTGGAGGCTGCCCTGCCGCGGTGCGAGCGAGGTGTTCCAGATACCTTTCGGGAAAAACCACTCCATCAGCACCTGCTCGGTGCAACTCACAAGCGCCTCGTGCGCCGAAAGGTCGATGTGCTGGTACTCGCCGGTCGCGCGAGATCGGAAGAGCGTCGTGTAGGGAAAGAGTGTAGATCTCGGTGG
>CALMIW010000562.1 GCA_937864275.1 uncultured Dehalococcoidia bacterium | reverse complement strand
TCCCAGGTACCTCTCTACAGCCGATCGCGCGGTTTCGGTGGCGCGCTGCACAAACGCGTCGATCTCGACGCTGGTTATGTGCGCGATTGTCTCATCCAGCAGTTCGGGGAGCGAATCCAGGAAGTCGCCGAGGCTCTCGCCTTCCTGGAGGCCGGCGTAGCGCAGGTGGTTCGAAATCATGCCGCGCATGCGCTCCCAGTCCATCTGGCGGGCGGCCACGTCCGAGGACACCTGCCGCCATCGCTCCAGCGTCTCCGAATCGAGGAACCCGCACTCGATCCCTTCGACGGTGCCGGCGAGTGCGGAGATGAGCGCGTCCTTGAGCGCCGGGTCGTTTCCATACTCGCGCTCGAGGTCGAACTGGAGGAGGCGGTCCATGACGTTCGCCCGCATCATCCCTCCGAGCGCCTCGTGCTGGGCGAAGTACGGACGGTAGATGCCGGTTATGTACTGTTCATCCATCACGAGGTGAGTGATGTAGCCGGTCGCCCAGGCGCGGGTCTCGGCGTTCAGGTTCTCCGGAGCGGCGAGCGTGCCGTACGTGTGGAGGAATGCCGCCACCGAGTCCTGGTGGTTGTGTTCGTTCAGGTCGAAGAAGTGGGTGCTGAGGCGGTCCTGCTTGGTTATGACGCGGATATCCGGAGACGTGGAGCCGAGCAGATAGGCGCCCGAACTCGCGGGCACGTCCTCCCGGCAAAGGTCGAGCGCTATTCGCCGCGCAAGGACCATGTGCAGGGTGATCGGGGGCATGGCTCCTATGGTACCGGATTCGCGAGTGTCTCAGCCCGCTCGTTTGGCTGACGGACCGCCGGGGGCGGGCTCAGGCGAATTGGGCTTCCGGTGCGCATCGCAAGGTGAACCAGAAATCCGAGCCGCCACCGGCCCGGGGGCTGGCTCCGATTGTGCCGCCCTGCTCTTCCGCCGCACGCCGCGCGACGGCCAGGCCGAGGCCCATGCCGGATGCGCGTTGCTTCGCTCCAGCGGTCCGGAAGAACGGAGTGAAAAGCCCGGCCGAGTCGGTCCCGCTGAAGCCGATGCCGCGGTCCAGTACGTGGAGTTCGGCGTCGCCGTGTTCATTCACCGATATCTCGATATCAATGGGTTGGTCCGGCGCGCTGTACTTCTCGGCATTCCCGACCAGGTTTTCAAGGATCAAGGTCACCAGGGTCACTTCGCCCATCACGGGCGGCAGATGTCCTGGCGCGGAAATGCGTATCTCCCTCGCTGGATTCCTGCGCTGTGCTTTCTCGACTGCACTTTCGACGAGGCGCTGGAGCTGCAGGTACTCGAGCTCGATCTCTCCTCCGCCCTCCACCCGGGTAAGAAGCAGGAGGTTCTCGATGCAGGCGCTCGCCCTCGGCTGTGATGTCGGTCAGAGCCTGCACTCGGTCTTCGGGCTGTAATTCCTCGCCATGGCGAAGGAGCAGATGCCCGTTGCCAACAATGATGGCGATGGGCGTCCGCAGTTCATGCGAGACGAGCATCAGGAACTGATCCTTCAACGCTTGCGATTCAAGGATGGCGCGTTCCGCCGCCTTCCGGTCGGAGATATCATGGGCAATCTTGGAGGCTCCGACGATCTTGCCGGAGGCGCCGCGGATCGGCGAAACCGTCAGGGAGATGTCGATAAACGAGCCATCCTTCCGAACCCGGACCGTCTCGAAGTGTTCGACGCGGGCGCCGCTGCGGATTCGGGAAATGACTTCGGTTTCTTCCCCCCGCCGTTCGGGCGGGATGATCATGAGTATCGACCGGCCGACGGCCTCCTCCTGGGTGTACCCGAACATCCGCTCGGCCGCGGGGTTCCAGGACGTGATTGTGCCATCCAGTTTTTTGCTGACGATGGCGTCGTCGGAAGATTCGATGATCGCCGAAAGGAACACGTCCGCGTGCTCGGCGAAGGCGCCCAGCGAGCTTCCAGAGCCCTGTTGGCGAATCATCAAGTCTGGCCTCCGGCACCAAATCTCCCAGCCCTAAAGTTCCCAAAGAACCTTCGCGAAGGTAGTCGCTCACACGGGAGTAGTACACCTGTTACAACCACATTGAAATGGAATTGCGAGATCCAACGGGGACGCGCAAGCAGTTGTGCAATCCGCCGTGCGGGAGGAGCTAAATCCGCGCGCTCTCGATGCTCGTGAGCAGGATCCCCCGGCAGCCGATGGCCGAGAGCTCGTCCATGATGCGGTGGGCTTCGCGGCGCTTCACCATGGCCTTCACCGAGTACCAGCCTTCGCGCTGAAGCTGGGTGATCGTCGGCGACTCGAGGCCCGGCGTGATCTCGCAGGCGCGTCCGAGGAGCTGCCCGGGCGTGTCGTACTCCACCATCATGTAGTCGACCGCGACGATCTTCCCCTCGATGCGGTGCCGGAGCACGCTCACCTGGGGGGGTTCCTCAAGCCCGTGGTGGGCGAAGAGCGCGGCATTCGAGAGGAAGAGGGGGTCGCCGAGGATACGCAGGCCGGCCTGCTTCAGCGTGGTTCCCGTGTCGACGACGTCGACGACTGCCTCGGCGATGCCGAGCTGGACGGCGATCTCGACAGCGCCTTCCAGCTCCACGATCTGCAGCTCCCGCGGAGCGAAGTAGGAGCGGACGATGCCGGGGAGCGACGTCGCGATGCGCAGGCGCGCGAAGTCATCCAGGGTCTGGACGGGAGAGTTGTTCGGGACCGCCGCGCGGAGCTTCGAGTGGCCGTAGTTGAGGTCCAGCAGGCGCACGTGCTCGACACCCTTTTCAGCGACGAAGTCCTTGCCGGTGATGCCGCAATCGAGGACGCCGTTCGCGACGTAGAGCGGGATGTCGCCGGGCCGGAGAAAGTAAAACTCGACCTCGTTCTCGGGGTCGACGGACGAGAGGGCGCTGCCCACCTTGCTGACGCGGTAGCCGCACGAGTTGAGCAACTCGATGGTCGGCTCGAAGAGCATGCCTTTGTTGGGGAGGGCGACTTTGATCATAGCTCGCGGTACACATCTTCGAGCGAGATGTTCTTCTCCGCCATCATGCAGGCGACGTAGTACAGCACCTGGGAGAGCTCACCGGTCAGTGCCGCATCGGATTCGAACCTGGCAGCCATCCAGCTCTCGGCGGCCTCTTCCACGAGCTTCTTGCCGATGGCGTGGGGACCTCCCCGAAACAATTCGGCGGTAGAAGAGCCGGCCGGCATCTCCCGCTTGCGGCTCACTGCGAGTTCGTACATCTCTTCGAAGGTCACGATCGAACGATAGCCCAATGTTGTGAACGAATCACGGAAGCCAGCGGCGAAGGGGCCTCCCTACGCTTTGCGCGGGCGGACACTCACATCGGCGGCGTTGATCGCTTCGACGAGCCCGTTCGCCCTGCGGACCATGAGCTCGCCGTCGTCGCTGATGCTCAACGCCGTGGCGTTGAACGGCTCTCCGCCGGTGGGGCTCACGGTTACTTCGCGGCCGAGGGTGCAACTCAGTTCGCGGTACTCGCTGATCGCGGCCGGCAGGGCAGTAGTCAGCAGCGATTCAAGCTCGTTGCAGATGGCCGCCAGTACGCGCTCGCGCGGTGTGACGCGCCCTAGTTCCCTGGCGAGGCTGGTCGCCACGTCCGCCAGTTCCGGGTTCTCGGCGGGGTCGCCGTTCACGTTCACACCGATGCCCGGGAACCCGAGTCCGCCGCTGGCGGTCAGCTCCGCATCGATGAGCATGCCGGACACTTTGCGGTCCTCGATCCAGATGTCGTTCGGCCACTTGATGCGGGCATCGACGCCCTCGGCACGGAGGGCACGGGCCACGGCGAGCGGCAGCAGGATGGGC
>CALMIW010000561.1 GCA_937864275.1 uncultured Dehalococcoidia bacterium | reverse complement strand
CGAAGCGCGTCCTCCAGCAACTCCCGAAGGGTCACGCCCTCGTCGATCGCGGCCTTCTTCGCAGCCTTCAGCAGGTCGTCATCGATCTCGACCGTCGTCTTCATCGGCCCATATTGCCATATTGCCGTGGACCCATATCGCTGGGCCTAACCCCGCGGCAGCCCCAGACCGCGCATCGAGATGATGTTGCGCTGCACCTCGCTCGTGCCTCCGCCAATGGGGCTCGTGGTGCTGTGCATGTAGAAGCGCGCGAACTTCCCGCCCATCGCGCTGGTGTCGTCCCGGTCCGTTATCTGGCTGAAGAGCCCGCCGAGGTGCATCGCCGTTGTCGCCAGGCGGACATCAAGTTCGCTCGAGTAGAGCTTCGCGATCGAGCTCTCCTTGTTCGGGATCTCGCCCCGTTCCTGCATCGAGATGATCCGGTAGCAGATGAGCGATTCCACCTGCGCCTCAATCACGCGGTCGGCCAGCTCGTTCCGGAGCGCGCGATTGGTGGCCACCGTGTGGCTCCCCACCTGGGACTCCTTCGCGTACTTCACGAGGTCCCGCGCGATCAGCTGGTGCGCCACGCTCGTCGCGATGCCGCTGCGCTCGAAGTCGAGGGTCGTCGTCGCGAGGTACCAGCCGCGGTTCTCCTCGCCGAGCAAGTTCTTCGCCGGGACGCGCACATCCTCGAAGTAGACCTCGTTGAACTCGTGGCTGTTCAGCATGTTGATGAGCGGCCGGACCTGGATCCCGGGTGTCTTCATGTCGACCAGGAAGTAGCTGATGCCCCGGTGCTTCGGCGCATCCGGGTTCGTCCGGGCGATGAGGATGCCCATGTGGGCGTGCTGCGCTCCCGAAGTCCAGATCTTCTGGCCGTTCACCACGTAGTCGTCACCGTCCCGGATCGCGCGCGTCTGCAGGCTGGCAAGGTCCGAACCGGCGCCCGGCTCGCTGAACAGCTGGCACCAGATGTGCTCCCCCGAAATGATCTTCGGAAGGTACTCGGCCTTCTGCTCCTCGGTGCCGTAGACCATCATCGTCGGCCCCGCCCAGCCGTGGCCGATGCCCCCGGAGCGGGGGGCGCGCCGCCAGGCGAACTCTTCGCTCAGGATGAACTGCTCCTTCACGCTCAGCCCGCCGCCGCCGTGTTCTTTCGGCCAGGCCGGCGCGCCCCAGCCGCGCTCGTTGAGCCTGGCGTTCCAGCCCTTCATGAACTGCGCGAAGCCCGGCTGCGCCCGCCCCGCGCCGTTGAACAGCCCCCATTCGCTCGGCCGGTCGGCGAACTCCGCGGGGAACTCCTTGTCCAGGAACTCCCGCACAACGGCGCGGAACTGGCTCTCGTGTTGGCTATCTCGGAACTCCATGGCTTTCCTCCGGGCGAGTGGCGTTTGGATTTTGGAGTTCGGCCAATCGTTTGTCGAACCCGAGCCCGGGCCTGGCCGGAAGCGTCGCTATCGGCGCGGCGGCCCGAGGTGCTTCCAGTACACCACCGTCTCGCACAGGCTCCCGTCGGGCATCAGCGCGTAGTCCGGGATCTCCCCGCAGCGCTGCCACCCGGTCCGCGCGTACAGGCGCTCCGCCTCAGGCGTCGCCGTGTCCAGCACGAGCACGCGCCGGCCACGGTCCGCGGCGAGTTCCTCCACGCGGCGCATGAGCGCTTCGCCGAGCCCGCCGCGCCGAGCCCGCCGGTGCACCAGTAGCTTCGAGACGTCTGCCCGGTGCGGCTGGTTCTCCATCAGCGCCAGCTTGAGCTGGACCGTCCCGGCGATGCCGGAGGCGTCCCGCGCTACAAGCAGGAAGGTCTCGTTTCGCGCGACCGCCGCGGCGACGCCCTCCCAGAACGCTTCTGCCTTCGAACGCGCCAGCGGCCACATGAACCCGACCGAGGCACCGCCCTCGACGCAGTCGAGCAGGAGCCCGGCCAGTTGGGGCACGGACTTCGCCGCGCCTTCGGCATCCAGTTCAACGATCTCGAAGCGTTCCATCATCCTGGCTCCTGGATCACGAGATACTCCGCGGGCGCCTCCGGCGGCACCTGGAAGCGCGTTTCCCGGTCGATAATCGCGAAGAGCGCATCGCCCGCCTCGAGCCGCGTTTCCTCGCCGCCGATGGTGAAGACGAGCACCCCGCTCAGCATCACGATGTGCTGCCGAAGCCAGTGCGCCGGCGGCAGGCTGTACTCCACCACCGTCCCGGCCGGGAGCTTCAGCCGCGCGATCTCCACCTGGCTCTGGGCCGACGCCGGGGCGACGAGCGTCCGTTCCAGCCCTGTCACGGGGTCGCGCCACTTCGGCTGGCGTTGGGACGGGTTGTGGTTCACGCCGGAGGACTCGGCCTCGATCATCAGTGTCGAGAGGGTCACTCCAAGCCCGGCGCACAGCCGCCCGAGCAGCCCGGCAGTCGGCGACGAAACGCCCGTTTCGACCTTCGCGATCATGGCCTTGCTCACGCCGGAGCGCGCCCCGAGCTGGGCAAGGGAAAGACCCATTTCCTCTCGCCTCCGGCGGAGGTTCGAGGCAATCCTGATCTCAATGTCCACTGTAGAAGTCATTTGCCTACTATAGTGTCCGCCGCTGAGTTCGGCCAGTACCGGCAGCCGACGCTTTGCCGCCTCCGTCGCCCCGTGAACGTGTCACATCGCCCGCTGTGAGGCGCTGCTAATCTTCCACGACAGGTGAACCGCGAAGGCTCTCAACCAGAACCGGCCCGCCTGCTACTCCTGAGACGCGCCTCCGAATCCCCGGCGCAACGAGGTCTCGATGTTTCTCGAAATCAGTAGTCTCGCCGGCCTCCCGGCCCACCCGCTCCTCGTCCACGCCGCCGTCGTCCTCGTCCCGCTCGCCGTGGTTGCCCTCCTCCTCACCGGCTGGAAGGCCTCGTGGCGGAAGCACTACAGCCTGCCGGTCGCGCTGCTCGCGGTCGCCGGCGCGGCCTTCGCCTTCCTGGCGAAACAGAGCGGCGAGCCAATCGAACATTCCGTGAAACGCGCCGCCGAAGCCGCCGGCGTCCGCGCCCGATTCGGCGAACACCCGGAGGAAGGGGACCGTGCCTTCCTTTTCGCCCTGGTCTTCGCCCTCGCCGCCGTCGCCTCCTGGGCAGTCGACCGCTACCGCGAGCGTTGGGGTCTGCCCGCGTGGAGCCCCATGGGCGTCTATGCCATCGGCGCCGTGATCGGCGTGGCGGCCTTTGCCACCATGACGCTGGCCGGGCACTCCGGCGCCGAGCTCGTCTGGAAAGATGTCGGGTCGTTCGCGGCCGGGAATTAGCCTCGGGCGCCGGTTAGCGGGTGCGGCTGACGGCCGATTCCTGCAGGAACGCCGCCACCTCGTCTCGCAACCGCGGGCTCCGGATGGCGCTGAGGTGGCCCTCGTTCGGGAGGGCGACGAATCGCGCCCCCGGGATCTGCGTGGCGAGTTGCCGCGCCGGTTCGAAGAACGCATCCAGGCTGCCCGCCGCCACCAGCACCGGCTTCCGGATCTCGTTGAGCCGAGCCGGATCCACCGGTCGCCCGTCTTTGAAGACGCCGCGGAACACCGCGTCCACGGCGATGGGGTCGAACCGCGCGGCGTAGGCCGCCAGGTAGCGCAGTCGGGCGCCCAGGGGCTTCCGCGGCGCTTCGCTTTCGCGGTGCTGGCGCTCGATCAGGAAGCGGCCGCGACCTGCCGGGAAGTAGCTTCCCATCCCGCCGATGACCGCTGCGTCGATGCGGTCCGGGTGCTCGAGCAGCAGCCTCAGGGTGACCATCCCGCCCATCGAGTAGCCGAACACCGGCGCCGACGCGATTCCCTCGGTCGCCATCACGGCGATGACGTCGCGCGCGAGCGCTTCGACCGAGTACGCGGTGGAGGAGTACGGCTTGGCGCTGCTGCCATGGCCGCGGAGATCCGGCACCAGCAGCGTGTACCGGCTGGCGAAGTACTCCGTCCAGCCCGAGTCCACCCAGTTCGAGTGCCCGCTGGCCGTGTAGCCGTGGACGAGCACGAGCGGCGGGCCGTTTCCGACCACTTGGTAGCGAATCCGCACTCCGCTGCGGCGAGTCTCTGGCATCGCCTTCACTGTAGCCGAACGGCGCGAGCCCCCGGAAGGGAAGGGCCCTTTCCATTGACACCGGAAATACATTTCCGGTATTGTGAATCAAGTCACAGGGGGAGTAACCAGACGCGCCATCCCCGGCGCACACGCATGGTCGTCAATACGCGCTCCGGCGCCGGCCATGCGGGCGAGAAGCCTCTCGCCTGGTGAGACCCTGGCACATCCCACGTGGATGCGGCCAGGCGTGCTCGATGCCAGGACCGCTAGAGGAGGCACTCGCGATGGACACCTTCGAGCTATCCGAAGACGAATCGGCCCGCCGGGAAAACCGGACGGCCGAACACGCACCCCGCCGCACCGGCGCGCGCAGCTTCTTCCGGCGCTGGATGGACGCCGTCCGCGAAGAGGGCCGCGCTCCTGCACCCCCGACTGACGCCCGCCCAGGCTAGGACGCTCTCCCCGGTCTCTTACCGCCCCTTCGCTCCTGCCCGCACGGCACGGCCGCCGATCCCCGCGCCGTGCCGCAGCGGGCGTCCATCCTTACCCGGAGTAACGCATGTTCCTCGAGATCCTTCCCTGGGCGCTCTTCCTCCTGTTTGTCGGCGGCATGCTCGCCCTGGACCTCGGCGTGTTTCACAAGAACGCCCACCAGGTCGAGCGCCGTGAAGCCCTCACCTGGAGCGCCGTCTGGATCGGCCTCGCCATCGTCTTCAACATCGGGGTCTACGTCTTTCGCGGCACCGAGTCGGGCCTCGAATGGACGACCGGCTACCTCGTAGAAAAGACGCTCAGCGTCGACAACATCTTCGTCATCCTGCTGATCTTCTCGGCCTTCGCCGTGCCCCAGGCCTACCAGCACCGGGTGCTCTTCTGGGGCATCGTCGGCGCCCTCGTCATGCGCGCCGCCCTCATCGCGGTCGCGGGCGTGCTGCTCAGCACCCTGCACTTCGTCATCTACATCTTCGGCGCGTTCCTCATCTTCACGGGCATCAAGTTCCTCCGGGAGCAGGAGCACGAGCCCGACCTCGAACGTCACCCGGTGGTGCGGTTCGCCAACCGCATCTTCCGGACCACGCACGAATACCACGGCCAGAAGTTCTTCACGCGCATCAACGGCCTGCTCTACGCAACGCCGCTCTTCGTGACGCTGATGCTCATCGAAGCCACGGACCTCGTCTTCGCGGTCGACTCCATCCCCGCCATCTACGCGATCACCGATGACCCGTTCATCGTGTTCACGTCCAACATCTTCGCCATCCTCGGGCTCCGCTCGCTCTACTTTGTCCTCGCCGGCTACCTCAGCGGCCTTGCCTACCTGAAGCCGGCGCTCGCCGCCATCCTCGTCTTCGTCGGCACCAAGATGCTCGTCATCGACTTCTACAAGGTGCCGGCCCTGGCGAGCCTCGCCGTCATCGCAACCATCCTCACCGTCGCCATCACGGCTTCGCTCATCGTCGCCCGGCGCCGCGCCGAGGCCCTCGACAGGGCCCCGGCGCTCGCACCCGAAAGCGGCCACTAAGCGCCGTTCCCAGCCGGGGCCGGCTGTTCCTCCCCCGTTGCGGCCGGCCCCGGCGACCCCACCCCACTCAACCCCCAGAGAAAGGACCCCTGAACGTGTTGAAACGGCTCTCCGCCATCTTCCAGGCCAAGGCAAACAAGGCCATCGACCACATCGAGGACCCGCGCGAAATGCTCGACCTGAGCTACGAGAAGCAAGTCGCCATGCTGCGCGACGTGAAGCGCGGCATCGTCGAAGTCACCGCCGCACGCAAGCGCCTCGAACTCCAGGCAAACGAACTCCGCGAGTCCCTCCCGAAGTTCGACGCCCAGGCACTCCATGCAATGCAAGCCGGCCGCGAAGACCTCGCCCGCCTCGCCCTCGAACGCAAGGCACAGTCCCAGGCCGAGGTCGATGGCTTCGATGCCCAGGTCGAGCGGCTCAAGGCGGAGCAGGACAAGCTCGTCCAGGCCGAAGCCCGGCTCGCCGCGAAGGTCAACGCCTTCCGCACCAGGAAGGAGGTCATGAAGGCCGAATACACCGCCGCCAAAGCCACCGTGCGCATCGGCGAAGCCGTGACCGGCCTCTCCGAGGAGATGACTGACGTCGGCCTCGCCATCCAGCGCGCCGAAGACAAGACCGCCGAGCTCAAGAGCAAGGGCGCCGCCATCCACGACCTCATCGAGAGCGGCGTCCTCGAAGACCATCTCGGCGGCGGCAGCCAGCTCGATCGCGAGCTCGAGGCACTCGGGCGCTCCGCTTCCGTCGAGTCCGACCTCGAACGGCTGCGGGCACAGGTAGCTATGACCACCGCCCCCCAGGAGGTGAAAGCGTGATCGTCCGAATCATGGGAGAGGGCCAGTGGCGCATCGATGACGCCCTGACCGGCGACCTCAACGTCATCGATGCCCTGCTCGACGCCGACCTGGCGGCGGGCACCGAATCGACCCTGGCTGCCCACATCCAGGCCATCCAGGCGCTGATCAAGGAGCGCGGCACGCCGGTCGGCATCGAGGAACTGCTTCCCTCCGATGCGGTCGTGCCGTTCTCCGGGATCTCCGTGGCTGAACTCCGCGAGTTCATCGGCCAGGAAGGATTGATACCGGGCTGATGGTCGATGAACTCTTCGAGGTGTTCGAAGACCTCTTCGAACGCCGCGGCAAGAAGAAGAAAGACAAGAAGGCGCAGAGAGCCGAGGCGGCGGTCGCCGCCCCGCCTCCGGCGCCGCCAATCCACTGCATCTCCTGCGGGGCGCGAAACGAAGGGGCGGCCAAGTTCTGCCTCGAATGCGGCGAACTGCTCCCTTCGCCCGGCGAGGAGTTCCGCTGCCTGAAGTGCGAGACCACCCTCCCCCTGAAGGCGAAGTTCTGCCCGCGATGCGGCGCTCGCGCCGGCTAGGGAGCGTCCTCAGCCGGGCTGCCGGGCTGGCCTCCCGCGTGGATGATCGAGAGCAGCGCCCGGATCTCCGTCTCGCGTTCGAGCGGATGGCGCAGATGGAGTTCCGGGTGCACGGCATAGACGTTTCGCCGCCCGCTGCGGACTTTCGAGAGGTACCCCGCCTCCACCAGGTCCGAGATGATCGTGAAGGCGGTGCGCTCCTTCACGCCCACCCGCTCCGCGATCTCGCTCAAGCGGATCTGCGGGTTCTGGAAGATGCAGAGCAGCACATGGGAGTGGTTCGTGAGGAACGTCCATTCGCTCATGGCAGGAGTGTGGGAGCCCGTCTCGAACCGCTCAACCCAACCCGGATGCGCCCCGGCCCATGTGCCGGCGGCGCCACCGCCGCATTGGAAACGGGTTAA
>CALMIW010000560.1 GCA_937864275.1 uncultured Dehalococcoidia bacterium | reverse complement strand
CGAGATAAGGCCACGTGACTGGAGTTCAGACGTGTGCTCTTCCGATCTACTGCCAGGCTATTGGCTTTTACCCGCGAAAAGGCAAGATCACCATTTACCTCATGGACGGGACGGTGCGCTACGCCGAATCGCTGGCTCAGCTCGGCAAGCACTCGACGAGCCGGGTGTGTTTGTACATCAACCGGCTCAGCGATGTGCAACTGCCGGTCCTCGAGCAAATCGTGCGCGAGTCCTATCAGTACGTGAAGTCGCAGGACGGGCACATGCACCGGGTACTTAGCTAGTGCCGACGGCGCCTCCTTGCTCAGACCAGCTTCGGGAGGACCTTCTCGGTGAAGAGCAGGAAGCTTTCGTGGCTGAGCGGGGCGGCTAACAGGTAGTTCATGGGCAGGTCGTCGCGGAGGCCGAGGAGCTTCTCGGCAACTTGCTCTGGTCTGCCATAGACCATCACCTCGTTCACGTAGCGCGCGACCGGATCGTCGGCGGGGTTCAACCCTTTCGCGTAGGAGCCGAGCGTCCAGCGGGCGCCTTCTTCGGCGACCTGGCGCGCCTGGGCCTCAGTGGGGGCTATGGCGATGAGACGGGCCATGGGGATGTCGCGACCCTCAATCGTGTGCCCATGCGCGGCGAGGCGGTCCCTGTAGAGCTCGCGCTTGTTTCGGATCTCGTCGTGGGTGGCGTGCGGGTCCATGAGGATGGTGTGGCCCCGGCTGGCAGCGCGTTCGATGGCCTCCGGGGAGGTCGCAGCGAGCCATGTCGGCGGGTGCGGCTGCTGCAGGGGCTTGGGCAGGAGTTCGACGCTGTCGTATTCCCAGAACTGCCCCTTGTAGGTGAGTTTCTCCTGCGTCCAGGCGGCGAGGACGATGTCGACGGCTTCCTGGAAGCGGGCCGCGCTCTCCTGGACGGGGACGCGGAAGGTCTTGAACTCCAGGGGATCGAAGCCGCGGCCGGCGCCCCAGTTGATGCGCCCACCGGAAAGGACGTCGAGCATGGCTATCTCTTCGGCGAGGCGGAGGGGTTCGTAGAAGACGGCCAGGGAAACGGCGGTGCCGACGCGGAGGCGTTTGGTGCGGGAGACGACGTTCATCGCCATGAGGTGGGGCGAAGGACAGACGCTATAGGTGTTGAAGTGGTGTTCGGCCAGCCAGACGGCGTCGTAGCCACCTTCATCCATGATGGCGATGCGGTCGAAGGCGCGCTCGTAGACCGTTTCGAGCGGGATGCGCCGGGACCAGGAGAAGAACTGGAGGACGCCGACTTTCATGGCCGGGGAGGATACGCCGTTGGGGTGAGAAACGAGAGAAAGGCTCCGTTGGGAGCCCCTCTCGATTGATTCCGGTTGGTGGAGCTGGAGGGATTCGAACCCTCTACCTCAACACTGCCAGTGTTGCGCTCTCCCGATTGAGCTACAGCCCCGGGTCAACTCTTCGATGGTACCAGCCGTTGCGATTCCACGCCAAACCGGGAGCCGGCTTATTTGCGAGTCCGGGGCTCGAGTGCGTCGCGCAGGCCGTCGCCGAGGAAGGTGAAGCAGAGCATGAGCGCGGCGACCATGATCGTTGGCCAGATGAGCTCGATGTTGTGGGTCTGGATGGTGTCCAGGCCGGAGCCGATCAGCGAGCCGAGGCTGGCGTTGGGGGGCGGGACGCCGAGGCCGATGAAGCCGAGGGTGGCTTCGGCGAAGATGGCGAGCGGGATGCCGAAGGTGGATGCCACGATGACGGAGCTGAGGGTGTTGGGGAGCATGTGGCTGCGGACGATGCGCCAGGGGCTCGCGCCGATGGAGCGGGCGGCGAGGATGTAGTCCTGCTCCTTGATGGACAGCATCTGGCCGCGCACGAGACGGGCGACCGTCGTCCAGCCGACGAAGGCGATGGCGATGATCGTGACGAGGAGGACGTTGCCGATGCCGGGTATCTGCGGGCTGCCGGTGCCGATGATTGGCCAGTCGCGTCCGTAGAGGACCTGCCGGAGCAGGATGATGGCCAGGAGGTCCGGGAAGGCGAAGGCAAGGTCGGTGAGCCACATGAGTGCGGTATCGCTGAAGCGGCCGGCCAGGGCCGCTCCCATGCCGATGGAGACCCCGATCAGGAGGATGATGACCTGGGTGCCGATGCCGATCTTGAGCGAGAAGAGGGTGCCCTGCATGAGGCGGGCCCAGAGGTCGCGGCCGAGGGAGTCGCTCCCGAGCCAGTAGTCGGCGCCGGGGTCCTTTTCAATCGCCGAGTAGTCCTGGAGGGCGGGGTCGTGGTTGGCCACCGCGGGCACGAAGTCGGCCAGGAGGGCGACCGTCGTGATGAGCAGGAGGATGGCGCCGGCGACGACGGCGAGGCGGTTGCGGAGGAGGCGGTGCCAGGCCTGGTTCCAGAGCCCGCGCTGCTTGGTGTGGATGACATCCTGTGCGAAGTCGAAGGGTTGAGCGATTGCTCCCGGTTGTGCACTCATTTGGGGCGACGCTCCTAGAACCGAATCCGCGGGTCGGCGACGGCGTAGAGCAGATCGACGACCAGGTTCATGACGGCAATGATGACGGCGAAGAAGATGGTGACGCCCATAATCAGGCCGTAATCGCGGATGAGGACCGAGCGGACGAATTCGCGGCCGAGGCCGGGGATCGCGAAGCTCTGCTCGATGACGAGCGACCCGGTGATGAGGCCGGCGAAGATGGGTCCGAGGACGGTGAGGACCGGGATCATGGCGTTCTTGGTGGCGTGCCGGACGACGACGATGAGTTCCTTGAGGCCCTTGGCGCGGGCGGTGCGGACGTAGTCCTGGCGCAAGACTTCGAGCATGGATGCGCGGGTGATTCGCGCAATGAAGGCCATGGGCAGGAAGCCGAGTGCGACCGTCGGGAGGACTACCTGGCGCCAGTTGCTGAAATCGCCTCGGAACCAGTCGGTGAAGCCGTAGTTGCTACTGAGGACGTTGAACCACTGGAACTCGACCGCGAAGAAGATGGTGAGCAGTGGTGCGAGCACGATGCTCGGCAAGGCGGCGCCAGCCGTGGCGAAGAACACGCCCACGTAGTCGCCGAGGCCATTCTGATTGAGCGATGAGACGATGCCGAGTGTGAGTCCGAAGACCGTCGCAAAGAGGAAGGCGGCGATGCCGAGCTGGCTGGAGACCTGCATGCGTTCCTGGATGATCTCGGTAATCGGCCGGTCGTTCGCGAAGGAGATCCCAAGGTCCAGTTCGACGAGGTTCCCGATGTAGCGGACGTACTGCTCGGGGAGGGACTTGTCGATCCCGTAGCGTGCCTCGAGGTTCGCCCGTTGGGTCTCGGAGAGCGGACGGTCGGAATCGAAGGGGCCGCCCTTTACCGAGTGCATGAGGAAGAACGTGATGGTCGCGATGGCCAGGATCAGGGGGATGATCCCCAGTACCCGCCGAATGGTGTAGACGAGCATGCTGATGATTCGCAATCTAGCCGGGCCGGGGCTCCCGTGAAGGAACCCCGGCCCGACGGATCATGGCTTACCGGTGACAGAGAGCCTACTTCTTGGACGTGGTCCAGAGCTCGATGTACCAGTCACCAGGGACGAAGGTGTCGGCGGGACGCTTGTTCTCGACCATACCCTTGATGTGCGACTTCACGAGGAAGGCAGCCATGGTGTGGTAGAGCGGGGCGATGCCGCTGGCCTGATCGAGGAGGAGCTTTTCCGCGTCGCGGTAGAGCTTCCTGCGAGCTTCGTCGTTGGTGTTGTACTTCGCATCGTTGATGGCCTTATCGAGGGCGGCGATGCTGGTGTTGGTCTTGTTGATCGACCCACCGGTTTCCCAGAGGCCGACGAACCAGTTCTCCGGATCCGGGTAGTCTTCCTGCCAGCCGCCGAGGACGAGCTGGTACTGCTTGGTGTTGAAGGCAGACTGGCGGGTCTTCGAGTCCACGTACTGGACCTCGAGGTCGATGCCAAGGTGCTTCTTCCACTCAGCGGTGAGGAAGTCGCCAGCAAGTTTGTTGGTGGCGCTATCGGTCTGGATCATGGTGATCTTCGGGAAGCCCTTGCCATCGGCGTAGCCAGCCTTGGCGAGGCTCGCCTTGGCCTTGGCGGCGTCGAAGCCGAGGGTTGCGTCGTATTCGCCGCCCTTGAGGCCGTTGCGAGTCGGGGGGACCCAGCTCGTGGTGGCCGTGTTGGCGTCCTTGAAGACGACCTTCATCATCGTGGCGCGGTCGGTCGCCTGGCTGAGAGCGACGCGGACTTCCGGCTTCGAGAGGACCGGGTCGGCCATGTTGAACTCGATGCCGATGGTGCGGGTCGCCGGGTAGAGCTGGAGCTCCTTCGAGGCGGTGAATTCGCTCTTGAGCTTGTCGAGTTCGGCCTTGTTGGCTACGGACGCGTCGACTTCGCCGGCGCGGTAGGCCTGGTTGAGGACGGCCGGGTCATCGACGTACTTGATGACGATCTTCTCGGCGCCGACCTGCGTGCCGGACCAGTTCGGGTTCGGGACGAGTTCGAGCGAGGCCTTTTCGGTGTACGCCTTCGGCATGTAGGGGCCGTTATAGACGTTTTCCAACGGCCCAAGCCACTTGGCATCCGGGGTCGCGATCTTGTGCGACGGGACCGGGAAGGTGGGCCACATGGCGAGGAGCGTCGCGAACGTCGGCTGGGCGTTCTGGAGCTTGATCTCGATGGTGCTGTCGTCGACAGCCTTGACGCCGACGGCCTTCAGGAGTTCGGCCTTCTTTTCGGCGGTTTCCTTGCCGGCGCCGTAGTAGTCATCGCAACCAACGATGTTGGTCAGGATGTACTGGTAGTGGCCGGCGTTGTCGGGGTTGCAGGTGCGCTGAATACCGAGGACGAAGTCCTTGGCGGTGAGCGCCTGGCCATCCGACCACTTGAGGCCCGACTTCAGCTTGACGGTGTAGGTCTTGCCATCGGCCGAGACGGTGGGGGCGCCGGCAGCCATCGCGGGCTGGGGCTTGTCCTGGAGGTCCAGGTGGTAGAGGCCGCGCCAGACATAGACCATGTGGGAGATGTCGGCTGCGAAGTCGGAGAAGTGCGGGTCCCAGTTTTCGAACTGAGTCGCACCGATGGTGATGGTGCCCGAAGGCTTGGCGGCCGTCGGCGTGGTCGATCCGCCCGACGAGGTGGTTGCGGTAGCGGTGTCGCCACCGTCGTCATCATCGTCGTCATCGTCTCCGCAAGCGGCGGCAAACGCGAGAACGGCGAAGATGGCGAACATGCTGAGCAGCAGTTGCCACTTGGACTTGGTCATCGGTAGTGGTTCCCTCCTCTATTCGATTAACCGTCCGGTAAGGTGCTGGCCGTTGGGTTTAAGGTCAACACCCTTTTCGGGCCTCGGGAGGGGGATTCCCACGTTATTAATCGCGGGGGCCTCCTGCTGTGGGGGGTCCCGACCGCCGTGTCTGAGCGATGGTACGCCAACCGGCGAGTCTATGGATGTCTGTGAATAACGGATGGCAGGGACTGCCCGCGGGTGCCCGATGCGGCCGATGGCACTATTCTGCCTTTACTTCCGCTCAACGCGGTCTCCCTGCGAGAGGAATTGCCGTATGAACCGTGTGCTTGCGATCGTCAGCGTCCTGGGGCGAGACCAAAAAGGTGTCGTGGCACGGATCAGCACGTACCTCGCGGAGAAGGACGTCAATATCGAGGACATCGAGCAGCGCGTGGTGCGGGGCCAGTTCCTCATGGACATGCTCGTAGACATCACGGATGCCTCGGTTTCGCTGGACGAGCTGATCCCGGGGCTGTTGGCGATCGGGAGCGAGATCGACATGGAGATCCGGGTGACGCTGCACGGCAAGCGGGAGCGCCGGAAGGTGGGCATCCTGGTGAGCAAGGAAGCGCACTGCCTGGAGCAGCTGATCGCTGACCACCGCGCCGGCTTACTGCACGGCGAACTCGCGATTGTGATCGGGAACCATGAGAGCCTCCGGCCAATCGCCGAAGGGGCCGGCATCCCCTTTGCCTGGCACCCGAGCGACGACAAGGCGGCGCATGAGGCGTTCGTCCTCGAGCAGCTGAACGCTGCCGGGGTGGACATCGTGGTGCTCGCGCGCTACATGCAGATCCTGACGCCAACGATCGTGGGGCCGTACGCGGGGCGGATCATCAACATCCACCCGTCGCTGCTGCCGTACTTCCCGGGCGCCAACCCCTACCGGCGAGCCTGGGAGGATGGGGAGCGGGTGACGGGCTGCACCGCGCACTTCGTGACCGAGGAGCTCGACGCCGGGCCGATCATCCTGCAGGACGTCTTTCACATCGAAGTCGGGGTGGACACGGTGGAGGATGTGCGCCGGAAGGGCCGGGCGCTGGAGGGGGTGGTCCTGAGCCGCGCGCTGCAGCTCTCCCTGAACAACGAGGTCGTTGTCATTAACGGGAAGGTGGTCTTCAAGCCCGGGATGCGGACGCTGCTGCGGGAGTTCGGCGGCGAGGAGTAGGGCCGTCTTCGCCGACGCGCCAGGCCATGCGGACGCCATCGATGCGGCCGCGATAGACATCGACCACGTGTTCCGGGCAGGCATGCACGAGGATGTGCTCGGCCCCGCCCGAGTTCCCGAAGCTGTCCAGGGCATCGGCGACGAGCGCGGGCGCGCTGGTGAGCAGGCCGACGGTACCGGCGGCGGTACGCGGCGGCTGCGAGAGGTGGTGGCAGATGGCGCAGACTGGCATTGCAACCTCCGGCGGCCGGGCGAGACTAGCACCGCCCGGACCGATAATGTTCGTGCGCGCGTGAAGGGTGCCCCCGGGCGGGCGGCGAGATTGGGAAGTGTGATGGGCGGCAAACGCGCCGATTACAGCACCGTGGTTTTGGTCTATACCGACAATCGACGGCTTGCATAGATCGGGTAGTCGTAGCGTAGAATCAGGCTCTGCGGCTTGCGGGGGCTGCGAGCGGTTCCGACTTCATCCGCCGGGTTTGGTACACGTGCGCGCAGATCACTCGGACGTGGCGTTCAGGCTATTGCTTGCTCTTGGAGACCTCTGGGACGGGCTCGGTCGAGCGGGTATCGATCCCACCGCGAAAGGTCTCCACCTCACGCAGGAATACCTTGGAGGCTATACGAGGTTCTCCGCCGGGCCGGGCTCACACGCCCGGCTTGTTGTCGAGTGGAACCAGACGACTCGCCACCTGCGCGTGCTCCGTGCCGAGCCCTGGGCGGGCGCGGAAGCGACCATCTCGGGAACCGTCGCCCACGTGCGGATGGCGGCGCGGGCACGGGGGATCGCCGATTCGGTGGACCGTGCGCTGGTTTCCGCGTGCCAGGAGCGGAGCCAACCTTCGCGGCGGACGGTGTTGAGTTCGGCGATGGCCGCCGCGCAACCTGCCACAGCACTCAGGCGGGCGTAACAGGGCCGAAGGCTACTGGCGCCGGGCCCACTGTTTGGCGTGGTAGGTGATGATCATGTCCGCGCCGGCGCGCCGGATGGAAGTGAGTGTCTCATCGATCGCGCGGTGCTCATCGAGCCAGCCGTTCTGGATGGCGGCCATGAGCATGCTGTACTCGCCGCTGACGTTGTAGGCGGCCACCGGGACATCCACGCGGTCGCGCACCTGGCGAAGGATGTCGAGGTAGGGGAGCGCGGGTTTCACCATCACCATGTCGGCGCCTTCCGCGATGTCGGTCGCGACTTCGTCCAGGGCCATTCGGGCGTTCGCGGGGTCCATCTGGTAGCCCCGGCGGTCGCCGAACTGGGGTGCGCTATCGGCAGCGTCGCGGAAGGGCCCGTAGAACGCGCTGGAGTACTTGGCGGCATACGAGAGGATTGGCGTCTGTGCGAAGCCGGCTGAATCGAGGGCGAGGCGAATGGCCGCCACCCGGCCGTCCATCATGTCGCTCGGGGCGATGATGTCGCAGCCTGCTTCGGCGAGCGTGACGGCGGTCTCGGCGAGCAGCGGAAGGGCCGCGTCGTTGTCGACTGAGCCATCCGGACGGAGCGGGCCGCAGTGGCCGTGCGAGGTGTATTCGCACAGGCACACGTCGCCGACGACGACCAGGCCCGGGTTCGCGTCTTTCAGGCGGCGAATCGCCTGTTGGACGATCCCGTCGCGGGCGTATGCGCCGCTCCCCACTTCGTCTTTCGAGACCGGAAGGCCGAAGAGGAGCACGGCCGGGATGTCCAGCGACGCCAGTTCGCCGGCCTCGGTGGACAGCTGGTCCAGGCCTATGCGGTCCTGCCCCGGCATCGAGACGATCGGGGAGCGTCCCTGGAGTCCTGCTTCAATAAAGAGGGGGTAGATGAGGTTGCGCGTGGTGAGCGACGTTTCCCGCACCATGGAGCGGATCCCTTCGGACCCACGCAGGCGGCGATGGCGCTTGAAGGCGGGTAGTTCCACGATTTTCAAGTCTAGCATCAGTGAGTTCACCGAATCCCCGAACGGATTCGTGGGGTACTCTGACCAGGATGAAACGGCGACTCCCGCCCGAATACGATGGCTGGCAGGACCACGAATCCGCGTTTCGGCGGATGACCACGCCGGAGCTCGTGCAGGAGATCCAGGACGGGTCGCCCGAGCGGCGGCTGGCCGCGCTCTCGGTTATCGACCTCGCCGGGGTGGCGCCGCCGACGATAGAAGACTGGATCCGGACGCTCCCCGACGCAGAGGCGAACGAGCTCGCGGGTGCTATCCCGGTGCAACGGGCGCACGCGGGATGCGCCGAGGATGTGCGCTGGATAGGCGTCGCCCGCCTCGGGTACGAGCAGCGGCGCCTGCCGACCTACCTGGTGATGCTGTTCTCGTCGCTGGAGGCGCTCGACTCCCGCGGGTGTTCGGAAGCCCCGGGGGAGTGGGAACGGATCGGCGATTGGCTCGGGGACATTTACGACCGGGTGGTGGCCGCTGACGAAGAGGACGCGCGCGGCGACATTTCGCTGTTCGTGTTCGAGAACTACCTGGACCGGCCGGCCATCTTCGAAGCGTTCTGCGGGATGATCGTCCGGCACGAAGCGCTCGCGCTCGAGGTGAGCGCGAACCCGGCCCAGTACCTTCTGCAGGTAGACGAGGCGCGTCAGCGGTTCGCGCTGCAGGAGGCCGCCGCGAACGGCGGCATCAGCTTTGACCAGGCGTGGGCGACCCTGCGCGCCGGGTAGGCCTCAGACGGCGCACTCGCCTTCGCCGCGCTGGAGCTGGTAGAGCTCCAACCGGTTCCAGTCGATGAACATCTGGCGGTTGTCGTCGGCGAAGTCGCCCGGGAGGGTGAGGTCCTCGATCGCCGATTCGAAGGCGGAGGCGCCGACGCGGTCGAAGAAGTCGTTGAACTCCTCGCCGGCCTGGCGGTTGCCTTCGTAGAGCTTCACGATGCGCTCGACGGCGTCCGGCCCGCGCTTTGCGGGGAGACGCACCTTGAGCTGCGTCCCCATGCGCAGTTTGCCGTTGTCGTAGGAGCCGCCGACGAACATGTGATACGCGGGCAGCTGCTGGGGGCCGACTTTCATCGCCGCGCCGTGGAAGCCGATGTTGGCGATGTGGTGCTGGCCGCAGCTGTTCGGGCAGCCGCTCATCTTGATGTGGATCTTCCTGGTCAGTTCGTCGGTCACGTCCATCAGCTCGACCTTCTCCTGGATCGCGCGGTTGAGGCCCATGGACGAGGTGATGCCGAGCTTGCAGCTGTCGGTGCCGGGGCAGCTGACGACGTCGGTGATGGACTGTGCGCCGATGTCGGCGAGGCCGAGGTCGCGGAGTTGCTGGAAGACCTCGAAGAGGCTCTCGTCGCGCACCCAGCGAAGGACGATGTTCTGCCCGACGGTGGTGCGGGCGTAGCCGCCGCAGTATTCGCGCATGATGTTCGCGAGGCCGCGGAACTGCTCGGGCTTGAGGTCGCCGCGGGTCACCTTGACTTCGACAGCGCTGAAGCCCTGCTGGCGCTGGGCACGGACGTTCGCGGTGACGAACGCGGAGAAGGCGGTCATGTCGCCGTTCGCCTGGACGTAGACGGGCTTCTTCGCGGGGGCGTTCTTCTCTTCGTCGTGGACGTAGAGGAGGCGGTCGGGGCGGAAGTCCTTGCTGGTCCAGTCGCCCTGGAGTTCCTCATCGACCATGCGGCGGAACTCCTCGATGCCGACGCGGTCGACGAGGAACTTGAGCCGGGCCTTGGCGCGGTTCTTCCGGAGTTCGTCGGCCTTTTCGAAGATGCGGACGACGGCCTCGGAGAGCTTCAGGTATTCGTCCAGCGAGACGAACTCGGTGAGGACGGGTGCGTTGCGCGCCATGATGCTAAGCCCGCCGCCCACGACGACCTCGAACCCCTTCACGCCATCGCGGACTCGGGGGATGAAGCCGAGGTCGTGGATGCCGGTGATCGCGTTGTCGGCGTCGGTGCCGGTGAAGGCGACCTTGAACTTGCGGGGGAGCAACTGGGAGAGCGGGTTGCGGAGCCAATAGCGGGCGAACGCGCCGGCGTAGGGGGTGGAGTCGAAGAGTTCGCCGTCCTGGATGCCTGCCCACGGGTCTCCGGTCACGTTCCGGACCGTGTTGCCGCAGGCCTCGCGGGTGGAGAGGCCTGCCTTGCCGAGGACGAACAGCGCCTCGGCGGCTTTCGCGAGCGGGACGTGGTGGAACTGGAAGTTCTGGCGGGTGGTGATGTGGCCCTTGCGGAGGGGGGCGAATTTCTCAGCGACCTCGCCGAAGGCGTCCATCTGGTCCGGCGTGACCCCGCCGAAGGGGAGCTTCACGCGAATCATCTGGACGTCGGCCTGGCGCTGGCCGTAGACGCCCTGCTTCAGCCTGAAGCCGATGAACTGGGTTTCGTCCCACTCACCGTTGAGCATGCGGTGGGCTTCGGTCCGAAAGTCCTCGAGTTCCTTTTCGAGGACCGGGAGTATGCGGTCCGGCTCATTCGTGTAGACGAGGGTTTCAACTTCAGGCATTGGACTCACCTTGAGCCGGGTTGCGG
This sequence comes from uncultured Dehalococcoidia bacterium, assembly GCA_937864275.1. GTDB lineage: Bacteria > Chloroflexota > Dehalococcoidia > Tepidiformales > Tepidiformaceae > Amarobacter. Next base: position 21,102 of record CALMIW010000560.1, on the reverse strand, counting down.
CACCCGGCCGGCGCTGGAATGGCGGCAAAGATGAGTGACTTTATCAACTATAACCCTTGCCCGCAACGGACGATGTTGATAAAGTTGAGCGAACTACTCAGGTATAGGATTTGCCGTGGCAATCACTGCCCCGACCTTCAGCCCGCCGGAACTCGCGGAGTTGAACGCGCGCTTCGAGCCCGCCGACCCGCGGGAAATTGTTCATTGGGCGGTGGAGACCTTTGGGGACGGCCTGTCGGTCGGCGCCAGCTTCGGCGGCGCGAGCGGCATGGCGATCCTCCACATGGTCGCGCAGCTCAAGCCGAACGTGCACGTCTTCGTCCTCGATACGGACTACCTGTTCGAAGAGACGCACGAGACGATGCGGAAGTCCGTCCCTGCCCTCGGGCTCCAGAACGTGAACGTCTACAAGTCGAAGCTGAGCCACGAGGAGCAAGCAGCGAAGTACGGCTCCGCGCTCTGGATGCGGGACCCGGACCTCTGCTGCGAGATCCGGAAGATCGAACCGAACACGCGGGCCCTGGAAGGGAAGACGGCGTGGGTGAGCGGGCTCCGCCGGGACCAGTCCGAGGGCCGGGCCGATACGCCGATCGTCTCCTGGGCGCCGAAGTTCGGCGTCGTGAAGCTCAACCCGCTGGCGAACTGGACCGAGAAGCAGACCTGGGAGTACGTGATGGCGAACAAGGTCCCGTACAACCCACTGCTGGACCGGGGATACACCAGCATCGGCTGCTACAACTGCACGATGCCCGGCGTCCAGGGACGGGCGGGACGCTGGCAGGGCTTCGACAAAGAGGAGTGCGGCCTCCACACCTAGGCCGAAACGACGATGACGAACACCCAGGCAACGGGAGAGACGCGTGTGACAAACGAAACCGGATTCGTGCTCTGGTTCACCGGCCTATCCGGCGCCGGCAAGTCGACGCTGACAGAAGCGGTGGCGCCGCTGCTGCGAGCGCGCGGCGCCAGGGTTGAGGTACTCGACGGCGACGAAGTGCGCCTGAACCTGTCGAAGGGACTCGGCTTCAGCCGCGAGGACCGCGATACGAACATCCTGCGCATCGGGTTCGTCGCGAACCTGCTGACACGGAACGGGGTCGCCGTGATTACGGCGGCGATCTCGCCGTACCGGGAGACGCGAGACGCCGTCAGACGTCTTGTGGAGGCTGATGGCGGGAGGTTCGTCGAGGCGCACGTCGCGGCGACGCTCGAAGAGTGCGAAGCGCGCGATGTGAAGGGGCTCTACGCCGAGGCGCGGGCAGGAAAGCGCCCGGGATTCACCGGCATCGACGACCCGTACGAGACGCCTACTTCTCCCGAGATCGTCATCCCCACCGGGCAGGAGCCAGCGGCGGCTTCGATCGCCCGCGTGCTCGACTACCTCGAACGGCAGGGACTCATCGAGCGAGCGGCGGAGGCAGTGCGATGATCACCGAGGAAGCCGCCGTTCCGGTCGTTCATGACTCGGTCCTCGAGATGCTCGAGGCCGAGGCGATCTTCATCATGCGCGAGGTCGCGGCGGAGTTTGAACGCCCGACGTTGCTGTTCTCCGGCGGGAAGGATTCTATCGTCCTGCTCCGGATCGCGGAGAAGGCCTTCTGGCCGGCGAAAATTCCGTTCCCGGTGATGCACGTCGATACAGGACATAACTTCCCAGAGGTAATCGAGTTCCGTGACCGGCGCGTCGCGCAGTTGGGGGCACGGCTGATCGTCGCTTCGGTGCAGGAAGCGATCGACCGCGGAGAGCTGGTGGAGGAGCGCGGACCGCGAGCCTCGCGCAATCGCCTGCAGACGCCGGTGCTCCTCGCGGCGATCGCGGAAGACCAGTTCGACGTCGCTATTGGCGGCGCCCGGCGGGATGAAGAGAAGGCACGGGCGAAGGAGCGCGTGTTCTCGTTCCGGGATGAATTCGGGCAGTGGGACCCGCGCAACCAGCGGCCGGAACTGTGGCAGATCTTCAACGGGATGCACGTCCGAGGGGAGCACCTGCGAGCGTTCCCGCTCTCGAACTGGACCGAACTCGACGTCTGGCGCTACATCGAGCGGGAGGGGCTGGAGATCCCCTCGATCTACTTCTCGCACCAGCGCGACGTCTTCGAGCGCGACGGCATGTTGATGGCGGTGAGCGACTACCTGCCGCTGCTGCCGAAAGAGAAGCCGTTCCAGGCGTCGGTGCGCTACCGGACGGTGGGGGACATGACCTGCACGGCTGCGGTCCGATCGAGCGCGGCGACGGTTTCGACCGTGGTGGACGAGATCGCGGCGACGAGGATTACCGAGCGCGGCCAGAGCCGCGCCGACGACCAGTTCTCCGAGGCGGCGATGGAAGACCGCAAGCGGGAGGGGTACTTCTAGTGGACCTTCTGCGTTTCGTGACGGCCGGGTCGGTCGACGACGGAAAGAGCACGCTTATCGGGCGGCTGCTGTACGACTCGAAACAGGTCTTCGAGGACACGCTGGCGAGCCTGGAGCGCGCGAGCGCTGCCCAGGGCCTCGACGACCTCAACCTTGCGCTCCTGACCGACGGGCTGCGGGCGGAGCGGGAACAGGGAATCACGATCGATGTCGCCTACCGCTACTTCGCCACGCCGAAGCGGAAGTTCATCATCGCGGACTCGCCCGGGCACGTTCAGTACACGCGGAACATGGTGACCGGCGCTTCGACGGCACAACTCGCCCTGATCCTCGTGGACGCTCGCAAGGGCGTTATCGAGCAGACGCGCCGCCATTCGGCGATCACGCACCTGCTGGGCATCCAGCACCTGGTGTTGTGCATCAACAAGATGGACCTCGTGAACTGGTCGCGGGAACGGTACCTCGAGATCGAGCGTGAGTACCTGAAGCTGGCGCGGCGGCTCGGGATCCCGACCGTCTCGGTGGTGCCGATTTCGGCCGTCTCGGGCGACAACATCGTCGAGCGAGGGACGAACCTGCCCTGGTACGAAGGCCCGACGCTGCTGGAGTTCCTGGAGACCGTGGAGGTGCCGAACCCGGCCCGCCATGCGGACGTCCGCTTCCCGGTGCAGTACGTCTTCCGGCCGCAGACGGACGACTACCACGACTACCGAGGCTACGCCGGGACGCTGGCTGCCGGCGTGCTGGAGGTTGGCTCGCGCGTGACCGTTCTTCCCGTGGGCAAGTCGTCGCGCGTGGCCGCGATCGACCGGTTCCAGCAGCCACTGGCGGCAGCCGAGAGCGGAGACGCCGTGACGGTGCGGCTCGAAGACGACATCGACGGGAGCCGCCGCTACATGCCCGTGAGTGCCGGCGCGCCGCTCCCCACGACGAACCGCTTCAGCGCAGACATCTGCTGGGTGAGCGAGAGCACGGTACTGCGCCCCCGCCAGCAGTTCTGGATCAAGCACACCACCCGGCGGGTGAAGTGCTTCGTGGAATCGCTCGACGACAGGCTGGACATCGACAGCCTCGAGCGGGGCGCCGCCGGAGAAACGATGGGACTGAACGAGATCGGGAGAATCACGATCAAGACCATGGAGCCGCTGTTCGCGGACCCCTACTCCACCAGCAGGGACACCGGCAGCTTCGTCCTGATCGACCCCGCGACGCGGCATACGGTGGCAGCCGGCATGATCCGCGACGTGGCCCCTGGCGAACAGGCCAGTGAGTTCTGAGGACCGGGCCATCCCGGTCCTGCTGGAGCAACCGGGCGAGCGCCCGGACGAGGACGGCTTCCGGCTACGACTGACGGGGAGGGCCGGACTACGGCTGCTGAGCGCAGGCGGCGGGTTGTTCCTGTTCGTCTTCGCGCTCCAGATCATCAAGACCGGGGCGCGGGCGGTCGTGCCGCTGCTGGAGAACCTGGACATAGCCGGGCCGATGAATTCGCTCGGGTTCGGCTGGCTGGCCGCCTACCTGGCGCTCAGCGGGTCGCCGGTGGCGGCGATCGGGACGACGCTGCTCGCGGGCGGCGTGCTCGATGAGCGGGAGGCGTTCGCGGTCATCGGGGGGTCCCGGTTGGGGGCTTCGTTCATCGTGCTGGCGGTTGGCTACGTCCTGTACGTGGGCGGGCGGCGGAGCGCGGACGGGCTATCCATCGGCGTGGTAGCGCTACTGACGACCTTTACGACACAGGGGCCGGCCGTACTCCTTGGCCTGGTTTCGCTGCATTACGGCTGGCTTGATGCCGTGCAGTTCAGCCCCCCTGCCGGGATGCTGGACTGGATCGACCAGGTCTACGGACGGCCGGTGGAGTTCCTGGACGAGACGCTGCCCTCGGCCCTCGTGTTCGCGGCGGGCATCGCCGTGCTGCTGGGCAGCTTCGCCCTGTTCGACCGCGCGCTCCCCCAACTCGAGGCCGGCTCGCCCGGATTCGAACGGGCGTTGCGGCGTCTCGATTCGAAGTGGCTGATGTTTGGCATGGGCTGCGCCGTCACGGCGATGACGCTGAGCGTCTCGATCTCCCTGACGCTCCTCGTGCCGCTCTCGCTGAAGGGCTACCTCCGGCGAGAGCAGGTGATTCCGTACGTGATGGGGGCGAACATCACGACCTTCATCGACACGCTTGCGGGGGCGCTGGTCCTGGGCGGCGCGTCGGCGTTCACTGTCGTGCTGACGGAGATGGTCGCGGTCGGGTTCGTCTCCGGCGTGGTGCTGCTCCTTGCCTACGGGCCGTACTCGCGCGCGATCCTCGCGGTCGCCGGGCAGGCGACGCGCAGCCAGCGGAACCTCGGCGTGTTCCTGGCGGCGATCGTGGCGGGTCCGCTGGCGTTGCTGCTGGTCTGATCTACCGGTGCAGCGTCTCGTCCGGGTCGTCCGCGGTGACCCCGGCTGCGTAGAGGGCTTCGATTTCGGCCTCGGGGAGCTTCAGCAGGTCTCTGAAGACGTAACTGTTGTGCTGGCCGAAGCCGGGTGCAGGCATGCGGATGTGCCCCGGCGTGCGCGAGAGCTTCCACGGCGGCGCCTCCATCTCCCAGGTCCCCGCATCTGGATGGGTGTGTTCGACCCATGCGCCGCGCGAGCGCATGTGCGGGTCGGAAAGGAGTTCGGGAGCCGTGAGCACCGCTCCCGCCGGCACCCCTCGCTGTTGGAGAAGGTGCATTGCTTCGTAGTGGCCGCGTACCGAGGACCACGCGGTGATGATCGCGTCCAGTTCGTCCTCGTTCGCCTTGCGGGCCACGTTGGTGGCGAAGCGCGCGTCGGCCGCGAGTTCGGGCGTGCCGAGGGCGGCCGCGAGGCCGGCGAACTGAGCGTCGGTCTCGCAGGCGACGACCAGCCAGCGGTCATCACCCGCGCTCGGGTAGCGATTGTGCGGAGCGAGAAACGGATGCCGGTTGCCGATGGGCGGGCGCTCCTGCCGGTTCATGCTGTAGTCGACGAGGTACTCGCCGACGAACATCGTCAGGTTCTCTCGCTGGGCGAGTTCCAGGTAGCAGCCTTCGCCGGTGAGGCTCCGCTGCCTGAGCGCGGTCGCGACTGCGCCGACGAGCGCGGTCCCGGCCATCGGGTCGCCGTAACTGAAGCCGGTCTTCATCGGTTCGCCGCCTTCGTAGCCCGAGAGCGAGACGAGCCCCGCCAGCTGCTCGACATTCGAGCCGTAGGCGACGAAGTCCTTCTCGGGGCCGGTCTTCCCGTGCCCTGGCATCGAGACGTAGATGATCCGGGGATTCACGGCCCGGACGGTCTCGTACGTGAGGCCGAGGTTGTCCATCACGTCGGAGCGGAAGTTCTCGACGATGACATCGCTGACTGCGCAGAGGCGAAGCATGAGTTCGCGGCCGCGAGCATCGGCGAGGTCCAGGGCGGCGGCGTACTTGTCCCGGTTGTTGTGGTTGAAGTAGGCGGACTTGTTGTACCAGTGGTGCTCTTCGCGCGGGATGAGCCCCAGCGAGCGCAGCATGTCCCACTGGCGCGGCGACTCGATCTTGATGACTTCGGCGCCGTAGTCCCCGAGCATGCGGGCGCCAAACGGCCCGGCCCAGACCATCGTCAGGTCGATCACGCGAATTCCGTCGAGTGGCATCGCCATCAGGAGGCCCCCAGCCGGGCAAGGCTCGAAGGGCCTTCCCAGGTATCGCCGTTGTCGAGCCGGACGACCAGGATGGTGCCGGTTTCTTCGACTGTCCCGGGGAGCTCTTTGCCGGAGCGCGGGTAGGCGCGCTTCTCGGGGACGGTCACGCGGACTCCTGGAGGGAATTCCGCGGACGCCGCGATCTCGAGCGTTTCGATACGCTGGCCGATGGCGCGGGTCATCGCTTGGAGGAGGGCGAAGTCCTGCGTTTTGCGCAGGGATTGGAGCGCTTCCTCGCGGGCGGCACCGTCCCGGGCGCCGCGGATGTCGGCGGGATGGGGGATGCCCTCTTCGGTGCCCTTCTGGAGGTAGTTGGCGACCATGCGCTTGATGCGCGGCGCGGACTCTTCCAGGCACTTTCGAAGGAGCGGCATGTCGTCGGTGTTTTCGAAGAAGGTGATGGCCCGTGCGGCCTGTTCGCGAGGCGTCATCGCACGCGCTCCTGGCTGGATTCGAGAACTTCGGCGGTGTGTTCGCCGAGGAGGGGCGCGCGCTGGTGGCTCCAGCCGTCCGGGCCGATCCACCAGGGCGGTCCTGGGTAGGCGGCTTCGCCTGCGACGGGGTGGTCGATGCGCTGGATGAACCCGCGCGATTCGAGCTGGGGGCTGGTCAGAAGGTCGTCCATGGTGTGGACGAAGGCGATGGGGGCGCGGCCTGCCCCGGCTCGGCGGTAGATGTCGGGTTTGGTCTCGCCGGCGGCCCCGGCGTAGAACTCGGCCATCAGGTCGTCGTTGTTCTGGGCGCGCGCCGCCTGTGTGACGAAGCGCGGGTCGTCGAAGAGGTCCTGCCGGCCGATGGCGTCGGTGAACGGCTTCCAGTTGCGAGCCATGATGTGGATACCAAGGTGGCCGTCGGCGCAGGGATAGATGCCGATGAAACTGGCCATATGGTTGCCGCGCCGGAGGCCGGCCCAGCGGCCCATGTAGGTGTAGTAGGGGATGGTGGCTTCGAGGATGGGGGCCATGCACTGCTGGACGCTGACATCGACGTGCTGGCCGAGGCCATCGCGTTCGGCGGCGAGCACGGCGAGCATGCCGGCGGAGAAGGCATTGAGGCCGCCCTGGTAGTCGGCCTGGTAGCCGCCGTTTTTGAGCGGCCCGCCGTCCTGGGTGCCGGTCATGAACATTTGGCCGCCCATGGCGAAGGCGACCAGGTTGTTGCTTTCGTAGTCCGCGTAGGGGCCGTCCTGGCCGAAGGCGGTGATGGAGATGACGACAAGGCGCGGGTTGGCCGCGCTGAGCGTTTCGTAGGTGAGGCCCAGGCGGCGCATATCGGCGGGTCGGAAGTTCTCGATGACGACATCGGCGGTCTTCACGAGTTCGAGGAACTGCCGGCGGCCTTCAGGGGCGCCGATGTCGAGGACGACGGACTTCTTCCCGGTGTTCAGGTAGAGGAAGAGGGCGCTGGTCTCGGGGTTGGGTACCCCATCCTTGAACGGGCCGTGGGCGCGGGAGAGGTCGCCACCGGGCGGTTCGACCTTGATGACTTCGGCGCCGTACCCGGCAAAGAGCTTGCCGCAATACGGCGCCGACACGAACGTCCCGATTTCGAGGACGCGAAGACCTTCGAGGGGCTGAGGCATGGGGCGGATTCTACGCGGAAGGCGCGCCCAAGGCTTGGAGGATCGGCCAGGTGCCCGGCGGTTCGGCGGCCGCGCACCTGGTTTCGCTCGCGGGCGGCGGGGCCGTTAGGGGGATCTCCCGGGATACTCGGGTGCAGTCTCCTGTTTCCCCGGGTCCCTCGCGCGGGGTCCCAACATGGCGTTGTCTCTCGGGTTCACTTCGAAGGTTTTCCAGGTCGATACGATTGACCTGAAGGGTCACAAGGAACAGATCGTCAAGGGTGGCCGCCACCTCTTCCCACTCCTCCCGAAGGCGCTGGAAGGCATCAAGCAGATCGGCGTGATTGGCTGGGGCTCGCAGGGGCCTGCCCAGGCCCAGAACCTCCGCGATTCGCTGGAAGGCACGGGCATCGTGGTGAAGGTTGGCCTGCGGCCCGGCTCGAGCTCGATGAACGAGGCCCGCGCCGCCGGCTTCTCCGAGGAGAGCGGCACGCTGGGCGAGATGTTCGCGGTCGTCGCGGAATCGGATCTCGTGATCCTGCTCATCTCGGATTCGGCGCAGGCCGAAGTCTTCGAGCAGGTGTTCGCGAAGCTGCGGCCGGGTGTCACGCTCGGGCTCTCTCACGGCTTCCTCGTCGGCCACATGAAGAACGTGGGCGCGAAGTTCCCCGAGAACGTCAACGTCATCGCGGTCTGCCCGAAGGGCATGGGCCCATCGGTGCGGCGGCTGTACGTCCAGGGGGCGACGGTGAACGGCGCCGGCATCAACAGCAGCTTCGCCGTGCACCAGGACATCGACGGGCGGGCGACCGATATCGCGCTCGCGTGGTCGGTGGCGATCGCGTCGATCTACACGTTCCAGACGACCCTTGAATCGGAATTCAAGCCTGACATCTGGGGGGGGCGGGGCCCCCCCCTGGGGGCGGCCCAGGGGACCACCGAGGCCCTTTCCCGCCGCTACATCAACCAGGGCATGAGCCACGAAGATGCCTTCCGCCATTCGGCCGAGGCGATCACGGGGCCGATTTCGCGGATCATCTCCCGGCAGGGCATGCTTGGGGTCTACGACGCGCTCGGCGCCGATGGGCGCCCGCAGTTCGAAGCCGCGTACGCCGCTTCGTACCCGGCGGCCCACGAGATCCTTTCCGAGATTTACGACGAGGTCTCCAGCGGCAATGAGATCCGCAGCGTCATCCTCGCCGGCGACCGGCTGAAGAACCGGCCCATGGGCGTTATCGACCGGACGGAGACCTGGCAGACCGGCAAGGGCGTGCGCGCGGCCCGCAAGGAAGACGAAATCCCGCTCGACCCCTTCACCGCGGGCGTCTACATCGCCACGATGATGGCGCAGATCGACGTCCTGATGGCGCACGGCCACCCGTACTCGGAGGTCGCCAACGAGTCGGTCATCGAAGCGGTGGACTCGCTGAACCCGTACATGCACGCGCGAGGCGTGTCCTACATGGTCGACAACTGCTCGACGACGGCGCGGCTGGGCTCGCGCAAGTGGGCGCCGCGGTTCGACTACGTGCTGACGGAGCAGGCCTACCCCGCCCTCGACGCGAAAGACCCGCTGGAATTCGAGCGGGTGGACAGCTTCAAGACGCACGAAATCCACCAGGTGCTGGCGGAATGCGCGAAGCTGCGGCCCTCGGTGGACATCTTCGTCGAGTAGGGCAGACGGCCGAGCAGAGAACAAAGGGGGCGCCTTTCGGCGCCCCCTTTCGCATTTGCGGGATGTTCGCTCGAAGGCGAGACGGCTAGATCGGGAGGATGACCTGGCGGCGGTGGCGATCCTGGGCGTAGTTCTCGTACGGGTTCACGCCGATCTCCCGGAGCATCCAGTAGGCCTCGACGACGCGAACCTTGCCATCCACCAGGCGGAACCACTGGGCGAGGCGAGGGCGGGCCGGATCGATGGACAGTTCGAGCAGGGCGTCGTGTTCGCCGCAGTACATGTGCGTGACGCGTTCGCTGCCGAAGGCAGGCAGAGGGCGGGACGCGATGAGGTCCACGAGGTTTTCGACGCCGGTGGCGATGCCGTAGACGCCGTCGATGACGGTGGCCTTCTCATGGGTCTGTTCTTTGATGCCGTCCATGTCGGCCTGGGCGACGGCGGCCATAAGTTTGTCGATGGTGGTCTTCGTCGCGCTGGCGCTGCCGCCCTTGAAGCCGGTCGCATCGGTCATCGAGGCGGTCGCCGGCTTGTCGAGCTCGGTGTCGCGGAGCATGCCGTAGAGGCGGCGGGCGGGGGCCTCGCCCGCGGCGGCGGACCCGGAGACCTCGGCGGCCCGCCGCGGGGACCGGGGCCAGTCGTAGGCTTTGGCTTCGATGGTGGCGCGGACGGCGACGGTGTTGCCCTGCTCGATGTACTCGAGCTCGGTGTAGTCGCAGTCCGCGTAGTCGCGCAGGAATTCGCGATGCCAGTCGGCGATGGCGACGCTATCGCGGAGGGTTGGGCCGCGGAACGAGTGAAACACGGCATCGGAGCGGTGGTACGCCTCGATCTCGGCGAACCTATCGAAGTTGATGGCGGTGAGAAGTGCGTTGACCGCGGGGATGTTCGACATACGCGTCAGCGGTACCTGTCCTGCGAGGGTGCGGGCGGATTGTACCCCGTGTCACGAACTCGGGGTAGGCGAGGGGAGCGGTGTGGCGGGATGGGGGCGAAGTGGCGGGCTCTCGCCTGTGTGAAGTGGCCGACTCTCCCTCAGTGCGCGGGCGCTGTAAACTCGATGGACTTTGCCTGAATGGGCTGCCGAAGGAGCGAACTCCATGACTGTGGCTGCACCCGAAGTGCGTGACAACCTGACCCAGGCCGACGCGGAGGCGCGAGCGGAGCGCGTGAAGCGCTGCGACTACACGATCGCTCTCGAGCTCACCCGCGGGGCCGAGACCTATCGCGGCGATGTGACCCTCCGCTTCGAGGCGGCCGGCAACGGCGACCTCTTCCTCGACTTCCGCGGCAAGAAGATCGACTCGCTTACCGTGAACGGGCGGGAGATCGAGCCGAACTGGAACGGGTACAGGCTCTGGCTCCCCGGGGGTTCACTTGCCGACTCCAACACCGTCCGCATCGTCTATGAGAACGAGTACGACCACGAGGGCGACGGCTTCCACCAGTTCAAAGACCCGGAAGACGGCGAGGAGTACCTCTACTCCCAGTTCGAACCGTATGCGAGCCACTGGCTCTTCCCGCAGTTCGACCAGCCGGACATCAAGGGCAGGTACGCGCTGACGGTACTGGCGCCGGCGGAGTGGGAAGTGATCTCGAACAACCGGGAGACCGCCGTCGAAGTGCGCCCGGACGGGCGGAAGCTCCACACCTTCGAGCAGACGAAGCTGTTCAGCACGTACCTCTTCGCGTTGGTGGTTGGGCCCTACCACGTGGCACGGCAGCAGCACGGCGCCATCGACATGGGGCTCTACTGCCGGAAGTCGCTCGTCCGCTACCTGGACACGCCGGAACTGTTCGAGGTTACGCGCCAGGGGTTGGACTTTTACGCCGAGTTCTTCGACCTGCCCTATGCGTTTGGCGGCAAGTACGACCAGGTCTTCGTCCCGGAATGCAACGCGGGGGCCATGGAGAACGTCGGCTGCGTGACCTACAACGAGTCGTTCGTCTTCCGCGATCCGCCGACCGAGAACCAGCGACGCGAACGCGCGGAGGTCATCCTCCACGAGATGGCGCACATGTGGTTCGGGGACCTCGTGACGATGCGCTGGTGGAACGATCTCTGGTTGAACGAAAGCTTCGCGACGTACATGTCGTACCTCTGCATGGCCGAAGCCACGCGCTTCGATACCGGCTGGCAGGACTTCGCCTCGTCGGTCAAGAACTGGGCCTACCGCCAGGACCAGATGGTGACGACGCACCCCATCGCGGGGGAGGTGGCGGACACCGATGAGACGTTCCTGAACTTCGACGGCATCACCTACGGAAAGGGCGCCAGCGTACTCAAGCAGCTGGTGAAGGCGATCGGCATGGACGGCTTCCGGGAGGGCATGCGCCACTACTTCCGGACGCATTCCTTCGGCAATGCGACCCTGGCGCAGTTCATGCAGTCGCTGGAAACGGGCAGCGGTGCGGAGCTGACCGAGTGGTCGCGGCTCTGGTTGGAGACGCCATCTTTGAACACGATCGGCACGCGCTGGGAAGCGGACGGCGACCGGATCACGCAGTTCGTCCTGACCCAGGCGGCGCCAGAGGAGCACCCGACGATCCGGCCGCACAAGCTGGACATCGGGTTCGCCCGGGATGTGGATGGCAAGCTGGAAGTGACGGTTATCCCGGCGGGAATTTCCGCGGCCGAGGCGGAGGTGGCGGAAGCGCGCGGACTCCCCCGGCCGGCGCTGGTGTTCCCGAACTACGGCGACCACGCGTACGCGAAAGTGGCGCTGGACGTGGAGTCGGTCGCGTTCCTGAAGGGGCAGATGCAGCGCATCGAAGACCCACTCCTGCGGCACCAGCTCTGGGCGGCACTCTGGAACATGGTCCGCGACCAGCAGCTCCTCTCGACGGAGTATCTCGAGCTGGTCCGCTCGCACATCAGCCGCGAGGCAATGCCGGAACTGGTGGAGGTGGCGCTCAGCAACGCCACCGCAGCGATTGGCCGGTTCGTGCCCGAGGAGTGGAAGAACCGGGAGGCCCATGCGCTTGCCGGGACGGCGTACCAGGCGCTGAAGGCGCCGGGTTCGCCTGACCTGAAGATCATCTGGGCACGCACCCTGATCGCGAACGCGGCCGTGCCGGAGGACCTGGCCCTCGTCGCCCGGATTGCGGACGGCGAGGAGACGATTGAGGGCGTGACGATCGACCAGGACATGCGCTGGAACATCGCCGCGAAGCACGTCGCCCATGCGTTGCCGGGCGCGGCGGAACGCGTTGCCGCCGAGGCGGAGCGCGACCCTTCGGACCGGGGCGTGCGCGCGCGGCTGCGCTGCGAAACATCGGTGCCGGCCGCGGACGTGAAGGCGACCGCGTGGGAGAAGTTCAACGGGGAGGGCTACGGCTCGCTCTACCTGACCAACGCGGCGATGTCGGGCTTCAACTGGTCGGAACAGCGCGCCCTGTTGGAACCCTACGTCGAGAAGCTCTTCGCCGCGCTGCCGAACATCTTCCGGACGAAGGACAAGGAGTTCGCCTCGGACTACTTCCGCGCGTTGTTCCCGGGGTACCGGGTGGAGCGGGACCTCCTCGCGCAGAGCGAATCGTTGTTGGCGGCGTACGGCGAGGAGCTGCCGGTGTTGGGGAGGATGATCAAGGAAGCCAACGACGAACTGTTGCGGGCCATCCGCTGCCGGGAATTCGCGGCCGGGTAGCCGGATGGAGTTCTTCCGCAGTAGCGGCACTTCGGGAGGGCTCATTCACGGGCGCACGACCAGCGCGTACGTGAAGGCGAGGTGCGCGGAATTCCTGCAGGCGGTGGGCCGGGCCGATGCCTACGCAATCACCACCGGGCGACTTCGGCAGCCTGATGTCGATGCTCTCCGGGAGCGCATCGCGGAGATTGTGAGCGAGTCGTGGCTCGAGCGGCACGCGGAGGACGACACTGTCGAGGCTCTCTCCCGCGTGACCGCGAGCATGTTGCCCGAAGCCGCCGATCGCGCGTTCTCGAACGTGCTGCGGGCGCGTTTCCCGGACGAGACCCGGCGGCCGGAACTGAACTCGCGCTGGGGCTGAAGGGCTGGCCAATCTGGTAGAGTCTTGTCATGCCTGTGGCCACGATAGACATCGACGAGTTGCTCGAATGGTCCCCGAATCACAATGGGGGCCAGGTCGTGGTTCGCGCGACGCCGGTCACCGTGCAGCGCATCGTCGGCCTTCATCTCGAAGGCCGTTCAGCCGCGGACATCGCGGCGTCGTTCACGCACGTCTCGATAGCTGCCGTGCACGCCGCGCTGTCGTTTTACTACCAGCACAAGGAAGCGCTGGATGAAGAAGACCGGATGTCAGCCGCCGAAGCGGACGCATTCGCCGGGGAACATGGCCACGAGACGCTTTAGTGGCGTTCCCGCTGTACGGCGATGAGTATGCGATGGAACGCCGCCTGTTCGGCATGCTCCGGGGCGCCGGCGTCGACTGCCTGAATTCGAATGATGTGGGGAAGTCCGGCGAGGATGACGAGGCGCAACTTCGATACGCCTCGGGTGAAGGGCGAGCGATTGTCACCTTCGACCGCGTCGACTTCCAGCGCTTGCATGCCGAATGGGCAACGACGGGGCGCGAGCATGCGGGGATCATCATCGTCTCGAGTGCGCGGATACCGACGTCCGGCGGTTCACAAAGCTGATGTCGCTCCAGTGCCCGCGAGGTGCCGCCGAGATGCGCAACGCGCTACTCTTCATCAGCCCATCGCCAGTTGAGGAGAAGACGTGAAATTCGGACTGCACATCGGCCAGCAGAACATCTCGATGGAAGAGATGCGGAAGACGTGGACATGGGCGGACACCGCCGGATTCGACTGGGTGGACGTGTGGGACCACTTCTATGAGGCGCCGCCGGTCGATGGAAACGGGAGTTGCTTCGAAGCAACGACCTGCATGGCCGCGATGGCCTGCGAGACGAAGAATGTGCGTATCGGCGTGCTCGTCCTGGGGATGAACTACCGCCACCCGGCGATCCTTGCGAATGCCCTCGTGACGATTGACCACCTGAGCAACGGCCGCCTTGAAATCGGCCTCGGGGCCGGCTGGCACCAGCAGGAGTACGCCGGCTACGGCATCCCCTTCCTGCCGATCGGCCAGCGCATGGACATCCTCGAAGAGGGCGTGAAGGTCGTGCGGATGCTGACGACGCAGGACCGTTCGGACTTCGAGGGGAAGTACTTCCAGCTCCACAACGCGGCATGCAACCCGAAGCCGGTGCAGGCGCGGCCCCGCATCTGGATCGGCGGCAACGGCGAGAAGCGCACGCTGCGAATCGCGGCGCGCCACGCGGATGGCTGGAACACGCCGTACCCGTCGGTCGAAGAGTTCAAACGGCTTTCCGGCGTGCTGGACCAGTGGTGCGAGAAGGAAGGTCGCGACCCGGCTTCGATCGAACGGAACGTAAACCTGAGCTTCCACATGGCGGCCACGCCCGCTCACCTGGAACGCGCCGAACAGCAGTATCGCGAGACCTGGGGGCCGGCGAGCGAGGCGATGCGGAACCGCGGCGTCGTGGTCGGGCTGCCCGAGCAGGCGATCGACCTCGTGGGACGGCTGAAAGACGCCGGCGCCGCCCGCGTGAACATCGCGCAACGCCCGCCGCTCGACTGGGACGGACTGCACGCCTGGGCGGAGCAGGTGATCCCGGCTTTCGCGGCCACGTAATCCTCCTTGCTGTCGCGCTGTATCCGCGGGCCGTACCATCGGTTCAGATGACAGCGCGCAAGAAGGTCGCCATTCTCGGGTCGACGGGGTCTATCGGGCGCCAGGCGCTCGACGTGGTCCGCCAGTTCCCGGACCGCTGGGAAGTGGTCGCGCTGGCCGCGGGCCGGAGCCATGACCTGCTCGCGAGCCAGGTAATGGAGTTGGAGCCGGCGTTTGTGTCCTGGGAGGGCGCCGCGAGCGCCGCTCTCGCGGAGGCCGTGGAGCGCACCGGGAGCAGGCGAACCGACCCTGTGGAGATGGCGCTCGCCTGCGACATCCCGCTCGTCGGGACGGCCGGCGCGGCTGGACTGATGCCCACGCTGGCCGCACTGAAGGCCGGCAAGCCCGTGGCCATCGCGAACAAGGAAGTCCTGGTGATGGCGGGCCACATCATCCGGAGGGCGATGCAGTCCGGCGGAGGGGCACTGCACCCGGTGGACAGCGAGCACTCGGCCATCTGGCAGTGCCTGTGGGGCGAGGAAGGCCACGGGATCCGCCGCATCCTGCTGACGGCAAGTGGCGGCGCGTTCCGGGACTTCGACCGTTCGATGCTCGCCGGGGTGACCGCTGAACAGGCACTTAACCACCCGACGTGGAACATGGGACCCAAGATCACGGTCGATTCGGCCACGTTGATGAACAAAGGGATGGAGACGATCGAAGCGATGTGGCTCTTCGATGTCCCCATGGAGAAGGTCGAAGTCGTTTTGCACCGTGAGTCCATCGTCCATTCGCTCGTCGAATTCAGCGACGGGAGCGTGAAGGCCCAACTCGGCGTGCCGGATATGCGACTGCCCATCCAGCTGGCGCTGGCTTATCCGGACCGCATGCCGGCACCCCCGATGCCGACCCTGGACCTGGGAGCGATCGGGACGTTGCATTTCGGCAGGCCGGACACCGACCGGTTCCCCTGCCTAAAGCTGGCGATGGAAGCGGGACAGCGCGGCGGCACGTTCCCGGCAGCCATGGCTGCCGCCGACGAAATCGCAGTCGAGCGCTTTCTCGCGGGCGAAGTGGGGTTCCTCGACATCCCGGCAATCATCGAGTCGGTGCTGGAGAAGCACGAGGGCGTTGCCGATCCTGATCTGGAGACCGTTATCGAAGCCGACCGAATCGCGCGAGAAGCCGCTCGCCGCGTCCATGTGGGGGTTACCGCCTGATGTTCCTTGCCTTCGATGCTGTGGCGATTGTTCGCGCCGCCGTGCCCTTCCTGAGCCTGCTGCTCATCCTGGTGCTCATCCACGAGTTCGGACACTTCCTTGCGGCGAAGGCGTTTGGCATCAAGGTGCTGGAGTTCGGCGTCGGCTTCCCGCCGAAGGCGAAGACGCTCTTTACCAAGGGTGAGACCGAATACACGCTGAACTGGCTCCCGATCGGCGGATTCGTCCGCCTGCTGGGCGAAGAGGACCCGACGGACCCGCGGTCGCTGGCCGCGGCACCGCGCTGGAAACGCCTGACCGTGATGGCCGCCGGCGTGCTGATGAACCTCGTCCTCGCGATCGTCTTGCTCTCCGTGGGCTTCATGATCCCGCGCGATCGTTCGCTTTCGATGGCACAGATCGTCGACGTGGCCGAGGGGTCGCCGGCGGCCGAGGCGAAGGTGAGCGGCGAGATGCGGGACGGCACAGCGCCTGTCCAGGGAATTCAGCCAGGCGATCTCGTCATCGAGATCGAGGGGCGCGAGATCAAGAACACCTCGGAGATGGTGTACGCGAGCCGCCTGAACCTCGGCGAGACGCAGGATTGGACGATCATTCGCGCCGGGTCGACGCTGACGGCGGAGGTCTACGCGCGCTGGAGCCCCCCCACCGACCAGGGCCCGACTGGAGTCCGCATCGGTGCTCCGCAGACGTGTACCTACGACGAGAACCTGGAGCCAATCGCCTGCCAGTTGAAGTACCCGCAGACCGAGAGCGAGTGGTACTGGCCCTGGGAGGCATTCCAGAAGGGCACGCAGTCGCTGGTCGACACGATGGTGCTGACGATCAACGAGATTCGCGTGCGTGTGAACGGAAGCCCGGGGGCGAGCGTTGGCGGGGAAGACCAGCCTGCGTTCACCGGACCGGTTGGCATCGCCGATACCACCGGCCAACTGATCGAGGAAGCCGGGTGGCGGCCGCTGATCGAGTTCGCGGCGTTGCTCTCGCTGAACCTGGCGATCTTCAACGCGCTGCCGATCCCGATGCTCGACGGCGGGCGGATGTTCTTCGTCTTCCTGGAGATCATCCGGGGCGGCCGGCGGATCTCGCCTGAGAAGGAAGGACTCGTCCACTTCGCCGGGTTTGCGCTGATGATGGCCGGGGTGCTGGTGGTGACGTACTTCGACATCGCCCGGCTTGTCACCTAACAGCAGGTGTACACGGCGATTTTCGTTTCGCTGATCGTGGCCGCGTGGCTGCTGCTTGGGTTCCTGCCCTGGCTGGCGTGGTCGGTCGCGACGCGCGGCCATGCCGGGCTTGGGATGCTTCCACTCTGCCTGTTTGGGGCAGTGGTTGCCGGGCCGGCGGTGCCGGTGCTTGGGAAAGACGACGGGATGGGGATGGTCATCAGCGGCGTGGCCGCGGTTGCGGCGCCGACGCTGCTGCTTGTGGCCAGGCGACTCTCACCCGAGCCGGCAAACGAGAGAGCCCCCGGGGCCGAGCATGGAAAGCGCGCCAGCGAGGAGTCCCGCTGTCGCTATGGTCCGTCGCCCGGGCGTCTAGAACTCCAGGTCGAGCGAGATATCCACACTGCCCGCGCTGTGCGTGAGGGCGCCGACCGAAATGGCGTCGACGCCCGTTTCCGCGATGGCGCGGACGGTCTTGAGGTTCACGCCGCCGCTCGCTTCGAGCTTCGCCCGCCCCCGGGTGTGCCTGACGGCTTCGGCCATGTCGGCGTTCGACATGTTGTCGAGGAGGATCCATTCGGGGTTCGCTTCGAGAGCGGCTTCAAGCTGGTCGAGGGCGTCTATCTCCACTTCAACCGCGACCCCGGGCGTCCGCTCGCGGATGGCAGCGACGCCGTCGGCGAGCGAAAGCTCGGCGCGCGCGAGGGCTTCGCGATGGTTGTCCTTGATCATCGCCATTGATGCGAGGTCGCGCCGATGGTTGGTACCGCCGCCGCAGCGGACGGCGTACTTCTCCAGATCGCGCAGGCCGGGGGTGGTCTTGCGGGTGTCGAGGATGACGGCGGAGGTGCCGTCGACCGCCTGGACGAAGGCACGGGTGAGGGTGGCGGTGCCGCAGAGGCGCTGGAGGTAGTTCAGGGCGACGCGCTCAGCCTGCAGCATCGCCCGGACGGTGCAGGTGACTTCGGCGAGGACGGTGCGCGAGCGGAAGCCTTCGCCTTCCTGGACGTGGACGACTAGTTCAGCGACGGGGTCGAAAACGCGGAAGGCTTCGAGGGCGACGAGCATGCCGGCGAGGACGCCATCCTGTTTTGCAAGGAAACGGGCGGTGCCGCGGAGTGACGGGGTGACGGCGGCAAGCGTGGTCACGTCTTCGGCGGCGCGATCCTCGGCGAGCGAGGCTTCGACCGCGGCGCGGACGACTCCTTCGGGAGGCGGAGCGATCACTCGCGCACCCAGACCTGCTGGCGGCGCCAGTGGATGTCGTCGCGACCGGGATAGTCATTGCGATAGTGGCCGCCGCGGCTTTCCGTCCGGGTGAGGGCCGCGTGGAGCATGAGCGTGGCGAGCTTGGCCATCTGCATGCGTTCGAATGCGGGCCGGGTGGTCGTCTCGGCCGGGGGCTTCCAGGAGGCGATGGTGTCGAGGCCGGTCCGCATGGAGCCCGCGTCTCGTTCGATGCCGGCGCTGCGCCACATCAGTTCCTGGAGTTGGCCGTGTGACGCCGGCGCGGTGCCGCCGAGCGAGAGCGGCGTCCGTGCGCTGGAGATCTTCGCGGCGCCGCCTTTGCCGCTGGCGATGTGTTCGACGACGCGTTTGCCGAAGACGACTGTCTCCATGAGCGAGTTGCTGGCGAGACGATTCGCGCCGTGGACGCCCGTGCAGGCGGTTTCGCCGCAGGCAAAAAGGCCCGGTAGCGTCGTGCGCCCCCAGATGTCGGTGCGGACGCCGCCCATGAGGTAGTGGGCGGCGGGCGCGACGGGGATGGGCTGCGTCCGCATATCGATCCCGACGCTGATGCAGAAGGCGTGGATGCCGGGGAAACGCACGGCGAGGTCGACGGACCTGAGTCCGGTGCAATCGAGGAACTGGAAGTCGACATCCTCGGCGCGCATTTCCGCGACGATGGCGCGCGCCACCACGTCGCGGGGGGCCAGTTCGCGGAGCGGATGGTAGCGCGCCATGAAGGCCTCGCCGGCGTGGTTGCGGAGGATGGCGCCCTCGCCGCGCACCGCTTCGGAGATGAGGAAGGTGGGGACGCCCTCCAACCGGAGCGCTGTCGGGTGGAACTGGTAGAACTCGATGTCGGCGATCTCGGCGCCGGCATCGAAGGCGAGAGAGATGCCGTCGCCGGTGGCGACCTCGGGGTTCGTGGTGTGGGAGAAGAGCTGGCCGGCGCCGCCCGTCCCGAGGACGACGTAGTCGGCTTCATAGTGTTCGTAGGCGCCCGTCTCGAGGGCGATCGCTTCGACTCCGGTGACGCGGCCGCCCTCGACGGTAAGGGCGGTGGCGAGGGTGTGGTCGAGCACGGGGATCTGCGGGTCGCGGACGGCGGAACTGAGCGCGGTCTCGATCTCCGCGCCGGTGCGGTCGCCTCCGGCGTGGAGGATGCGCGAGTGGCTGTGGGCGGCCTCGCGGCCGAGTGCGACTTCGCCGCCGAGGGAATCGAAGGAGACGCCGTATTGGACAAGGTCGCGGATGCGGGCGGGGGCCTCCTCGCAGAGGACGCGGGCTGCTTCTTCATCGACCAGGCCGTCCCCGGCAGCGATCGTGTCGGAGAGGTGTTGCAGTGGGGAATCGAGTGGGCCCACGGCGGCAGCGATGCCGCCCTGGGCCCAGCGGGTGTTGCAGTCATCGATGCTGCCCTTGGTGAGGACGAGGACGGGCCCGAGCTTTCGCGCTTCGAGGGCGACGAACAGTCCCGAGATGCCGCTGCCGATGACGATGAGTGAGTAGCGGCGGCGTGGTGGCGAGGAGCCGTTGCGGGGACTGGGAGCGGGCATGGGAGTTAGTGTAGATCAGACACGAAGTCGTCCGCCAAGGGCGCGACAGGCAGACTGGCTATACACTTACCGGCGGCGCATCGGCGCCCCAGATCGTCCCGGAGCTCGACCTTTGGCCATCCTCCCCATTTGCCGTGCAGGCGACCCCGTGCTGAGAGAAAAAGCACGGCGAGTACGGACCATCGACAAGTCGATCCACAAGCTCGTCGAAGACATGTGGGAGACCATGTACGACGCACCGGGTGTTGGCCTTGCCGCGCCGCAGATCGGCGTTTCCCTGCGCGTCGTGGTCATCGACGTAGGAGACGACAACCCGATCGCCCTGGTGAACCCGGAGATCGTGAAACGCTCCGGCGAACGCCGCTGCGACGAGGGGTGCCTATCGGTCCCCGGGTATCGCGGTGAGATCACCCGCTCGGTGAAGGTGCTGGCCCAGGGCATCGACCCGTATACCGGCAAGGAAGTCCGGGTGAAAGCCGAGGACAACCTGTTGGCCGAAGCGCTGGAACACGAAATCGACCATGTGAATGGGATCCTCTACATCGACTACCTCGCGAGCCCGGATTCGCTCATTCCCCTGAGCGATGCGCCGGAAGTGCGCGCGTAAGGAGCAGCAGCCATGTTCATCGAGTCCATCGAAGCGCGGGAGATCCTCGATTCGCGCGGCAACCCGACGGTGCACGTCACCGTCGCCCTCTCCGACGGGGCGGTTGGCATGGCGGCGGTGCCTTCGGGCGCCTCCACCGGAGCGCACGAGGCAGTCGAGCTTCGCGACGGCGGCAAGCGCTACAACGGGAAGGGCGTCAGCAAGGCCGTGCGCAACGTGAACACGGAGATCGCCAAGGCGCTCGACGGCTTCCCGGCGACCGAACAGCGCGCGGTCGACCGGCTGATGTGCGAACTGGACGGGACGCCGAACAAGGGCCGGCTCGGCGCCAACGCCATCCTCGGCGTCTCGCTGGCGGTGGCGCGGGCGGCCGCGGACTCGGCGGGAGTCGAGCTCTACCGCTATCTCGGCGGTGCGGGCGCCCACCGGCTGCCGGTGCCGATG